>CAJOPV010000140.1 GCA_905236495.1 uncultured Christensenellaceae bacterium | reverse complement strand
TGCCCGGGCCCAGTATCCTGCCCGGTGCATGCTGGTAGCAGGCATGAACCCCTGCCCCTGCGGCTATTACGGCAGCCGTACCCGGCAGTGCCACTGCGGGGAGCACGCCATCCGCAGGTATCTGGGCCGCATCTCCGGCCCTCTGCTGGATCGGATCGATCTGCAGGTGGAGGTGGATGCGGTGCCCGTCAGCGAAATTCAGCAATCCGCCCCCGCCGAATCCTCCGCCCAGGTGGCAAGGCGGGTGCAATCCGCCCGGGATCGGCAGCTCAGGCGTCTTTCCCCCTTCGGCCTTCACTGCAACGCGGAAATGGACGCCGCCTCCTTAAAGGAATTGTGTCCCCTCTCCCCCGAAGCGCAGCAGCTTTTGACCGTGGCAGTGGAGCGCATGGGCATGAGCATGCGGGGGTACAGCCGCATCGTGAAGGTGGCACGCACCATCGCCGATCTTGTAGGGGAAGCAGATATTTCCCCCGCCCACATCGCCGAGGCCGTGCAGTACCGGGCCCTGGACAGCAAATACTGGGGGACGTGAAATGGATTATTCCAATGAACAGGTGGCCCGCATCTGGCTGCAGTGCGCGCCCATGGGGGCTTGGAACCGCCTCAGGGAATGGCGGAAGCATCTGGGCGGGCCGCAGCAGGTATGGGACGTGTTTTCCCCGGATTTTTATTCCCTCCTGGGGGAAGCGGCCTACGCCCGGATGGCGGACAGCCGGGCCCGGCAATGCGGCAATATTTTAGCCCAGCTGGAAGCCCTGAACGCCCGGGCCCTCTTCCTGGGGGAAGAGGATTACCCCGTGGCCCTCTCCCGCATTCCTGACCCGCCGGACGTATTGTTCGTTCAGGGCACCCTTCCCGGGGAAGGCCCTGCCATGGCCGTCGTAGGCGCCCGCAGCGCCACCCGGTACGGGACCGCGCAGGCCCGCCGCCTGGGCAGGGAGCTATCCCAGGCGGGCGTCACGGTGGTCAGCGGCCTGGCCCGGGGCATCGACGCCTCGGCCCACCTGGGGGCCCTGGAGGGGGGCAGCCCCACGGTGGCGGTGCTGGGCAGCGGCTTAGGCTGCCTCTATCCCCCGGAAAATAAAGACCTGGCCCAGCGTATCCTGGATCAGGGCGGGGCCATCATATCGGAATTGGCCCCGGACGCAGAGCCGCATCCTTACCATTTCCCGGTGCGCAACCGCATCATATCGGGCCTCAGCGCCGGGGTGCTGCTCATCGAAGCCAGGCTCAAAAGCGGCACTCATTCCACCGTGAACCACGCCATCGACCAGGGAAGAGAGGTTTTCGCCCTGCCGGGGAACGTGGATGCCCCGGGCAGCGAACTGCCCCTGCAATTGCTCCGGGACGGGGCGGTGATCTGTACCTGCGGGCAGGATATCCTATCCTTCATGGGCTGGGGAAAAATCAAAACGGCCCAAAGCACCTTCCTGCCTGAGGAAAAAGAGGATGATCCCATCCTCCGCGCCCTGCGCCTGGAGGAAAAGACGCTGGAGGAGCTGATCGAGGAAACGGGCATCCCCGCCCCTCAGCTCAGCGCCCAGCTCACCATACTGGAAATCAGCGGCAAAATCGAGCGCAGAGCAGGAAGAGCCTACGCACGATGCCGAATCGGTTAAATAGGAGGAACAAAAAAGTGGCAAGCGCAACCAAACTGATCATCGTGGAATCTCCCGCCAAGGCCCGCACCATCGCCAAATTTCTGGGCCGGGGCTACAAGGTGGAGGCCTCCCAGGGCCACGTGCGGGATCTGCCCAAATCCCAGCTGGGGGTGGATGTAGGCAACGATTTCGCTATGAAATACATCACCATCCACGGGCGGGGCAAGATCCTCACCAAGATCCGCAAGGAGGCCAAGGCCGCTTCCAAAATCTACCTGGCAACGGACCCTGACCGGGAGGGAGAGGCCATTTCCTGGCACCTGGCCCAGACCCTGGGCATGGACGTGACCGCCCCCTGCCGCATCGAATTTCACGAGATCACCCAGAAGGCGGTGCAGAACGCCCTGCATAGCCCCCGGGCCATCGACCTGAACCGGGTGGATGCCCAGCAGGCCCGCCGTGCCCTGGATCGGCTGGTGGGCTACAAGATCAGCCCGCTGCTCTGGGCCAAGGTGAAAAAGGGCCTGAGCGCCGGGCGGGTGCAATCCGTCGCAACAAGGCTGGTAGTGGACCGGGAGCAGGATATCGAGGATTTCATTCCTGAAGAATTCTGGGATATCACCGCCAGCGCCCTGCTGCCAAGCGCCCGGGGAAGGAAAACCACTTTTTCCCTCCGCCTGCAGACCTTGGATAACCAGAAGGCGGAGCTCCGCACCGAACAGGAAGCCCTCGCCGCCCGGCAGCGGGTGGAAAACGCTCATTTCGCCGTGTACGGCATCAAGTACGGCGAAAAGCGCAAGCTGCCCGCTCCGCCCTTCACCACCTCCTCCCTCCAGCAGGAGGCGGGCCGCAAGCTGAATTTCACCACCCAGAAAACCATGCAGGTGGTGCAGCAGCTTTACGAAGGGGTGGATCTGGAAGGGGAAGGCACCCAGGGTATCGTTACCTACATCCGCACCGACTCCGTCCGCATTTCGGACGAGGCCTTAGCCGCCGTCCGGGCTTATATCCCCCAGCGATTCGGGGACGATTGCCTGCCCGAGACCCCCAACGAATTCAAGGGCCGCCGCAACGCCCAGGACGCCCACGAGGCCATCCGCCCCACGGACGTGAACCGCACCCCGGAATCCATCAAGGGATCCCTGACCAAGGAGCAGTTCCAGCTTTACCGTCTCATCTATTCCCGCTTTGTTGCCAGCCAAATGAAGCCCGCCCTGTACGATACCATGACCATGGACGTGTGCGGCGACGGGGTGGGGCTGCGCTTCTATGGCGAGCATAAGCGCTTCGCCGGCTTTACCAGCGTGTATGAGGAAAGCACGGACGAGGTGCAGGAGGCGGCGGAAACCACCCTGCCCCAGTTTACCGAAGGGGCCCCTGTCACCATCGAATCGGTGGATGCTCAGCAGCATTTCACTCAGCCCCCCGCCCGCTATACCGAGGCCAGCTTAGTCAAGACCCTGGAGGAAAAGGGCATCGGCAGGCCCTCCACCTACGCCCCCACCATCACCACCATCATCGCCCGGGGCTATGTGATGCGGGAAAACAAGCGCCTCTTCCCCACGGAGCTGGGCAAAATGATCACCGCCATGATGACCGAGTATTTCGGCCCCATCATGGATACTGAATTCACCGCCGATCTGGAGGATCAATTGGACGAGGTGGAGGAAGGAAAGGAAAACTGGCACCAGGTGCTGCGCACCTTCTATCCTCCCTTTGAAAAAATGCTCACCCATGCGGAGGAAGAGATCGAAAAGGTGGAAATCAAGGATGAGCCCAGCGACGTGGTATGCGATAAATGCGGGGCCCAGATGGTGTATCGTGTAGGCCGTTTCGGCAAGTTCCTGGCCTGCCCCAATTTCCCCGACTGCCGGAACACCAAGCCCATCCTGAATTATATCGAGGCCCCCTGCCCCCAGTGCGGCGGGCGGCTGCTGGAAAAAACCAGCCGGAAAAACAGGAAGTTTTACGGCTGCGAAAACTATCCCGCGTGCGATTTCGTTTCCTGGGAAATGCCCGTCCGGGAAAAATGTGAAAAGTGCGGAAGCTATATGACGCTGAAGCGCTCCCGCAAGGGCGAAACCTGGCACCTGTGCAGCAATGAAAAATGCCGCCATCGGGTGGAAGTCAAAGCGGAGGAAGAGGTATGAGCGTCACGGTGATCGGCGCCGGCCTGGCGGGGTGCGAGGCGGCGTGGCAGATCGCAAATCGCGGCGTGCCTGTGGCGCTCATCGAGCAAAAGCCTCAGGCCATGAGCCCGGCCCATCATTCCCCCCTGTTCGCTGAATTGGTCTGCTCCAATTCCCTGCGCTCCGATCGGCTGCAAAACGCCGTGGGCTTACTGAAGGAGGAAATGCGCCGCCTGGATTCCCTGATCCTTTCGGCGGCGGATCGGGCCCGGGTGCCCGCCGGAGGCGCGCTGGCGGTGGATCGGCAGGCGTTTTCGGGGTATATCACCGAAACGCTTCACAATCACCCGCTGGTGACGGTAGAAAGCGGGGAAGTCACGGACATCCCCCCCTCCCCCGCCGTCATCGCCACCGGGCCCCTGACCTCCGACGCCATGGCGAAGGCTATCGCCAATATGCCCGAGGTCAGGACGCTGAATTTTTATGACGCCGCCGCCCCCATCGTCACCGCCGAATCCCTGGACATGGAAAAGGTTTATCGGGCCTCCCGCTATGGGCGGGGAGACGATTACCTGAACTGCCCCATGACGAAGGAGGAATACGACGCTTTCGTTCAGGCCCTGCTGACGGCGGAAACGGCTCCCATCCACGGCTTTGAGGAAGCCCGGGTATTCGAGGGCTGCATGCCGGTGGAATCCATGGCGAAGCGGGGCCCCATGGTGCTGGCCTTCGGGCCGCTGAAGCCCGTGGGCCTGCCGGACCCCCGCACGGGGAAGGAGCCTTACGCCGTGGTGCAATTGCGCCAGGACGATGCCGCGGGCACGCTGTATAACATCGTGGGGTTCCAGACGCGGCTGAAATTCCCGGAGCAGAAGCGGGTGTTCGGCATGATCCCGGGCCTGGAAAACGCCGAGTTTGCCCGGTACGGCGTCATGCACCGCAATACCTTCCTGAACAGTCCGGGGCTTTTGGACAGCCACTACCAGATGCTCACCCATCCCGGCCTTTTCTTCGCCGGGCAAATGACGGGGGTGGAGGGCTACGTGGAATCCGCCGGCAGCGGGCTGGTGGCGGGCATCTGCGCCGCCATGCATCAGCTGGGCAAACCCCTGCCCGATTTTCCCCGCGCCACTGCCCTGGGGGCCCTGGCCCACTACGTGGCGGCGGAAAACCGAAATTTTCAGCCCATGAACGTCACCTTCGGCATCATGGAGGGCTGGCCCGAGCGGGTGCGGGGCGGCAAGCAGGCCAAGTATGAAAAAATCGCCCAGCGGGCCCTGGACACCATCGATCAGATCAAAAACTGCATTGCTTAACGGAGGATATACCGATGACAATGAAAGGAACCACCATCTGCGCCGTCAGGAAGGACGGCAAAATCGCCATCGCCGGGGACGGGCAGGTCACCATGGGCGAGCATACCATTTTCAAGGGCACCGCCCGGAAGGTGCGCCGCATTTACAACGACAGCGTGGTAACGGGCTTTGCCGGCTCCGTCGCCGACGCCTTCACCCTCTGCGAACGCTTTGAGGATAAGCTGACCCAGTGCGGCGGCAATCTGGAGCGGGCCGCCGTGATGCTGGCCCAGGACTGGCGGGGAGACAAGGGCCTGCGCCAGTTGGAGGCCATGCTCATCGTCGCTGATAAAGAAAGCATGCTCATCGTCAGCGGCACCGGCGAGGTGATCGACCCGGACGACGGGATAGCCGCCATCGGCTCCGGGGGCAATTACGCCCTGGCGGCGGCAAGGGCCTTGGTGCAGAATACCGGTCTGAGCGCCAAGGAAATCGCGGAAAAGGCGCTGCACATCGCCGCCTCCATCTGCGTTTATACCAACGATAACGTGATCGTGGAGGAGGTGTGATCCATGAGCGAAAGCAAAGCATTGACCGCCGGGCGCAGCCGCGAATTGACCCCCCGGGAGGTGGTGCGGGAGCTGGACCGTTACATCATCGGGCAGGATGAGGCCAAGCGGGCCGTCGCCATCGCCCTGCGCAACCGCTATCGCCGCAGCCAGCTATCCGAAAGCATGCGGGAAGAAATCTACCCCAAAAACATCCTGATGATCGGCCCCACCGGCGTTGGCAAGACCGAAATCGCCCGCCGCCTGGCAAAGCTGGTGAACGCCCCTTTCATTAAAGTCGAGGCCACCAAGTTCACCGAGGTAGGCTACGTGGGCAGGGACGTGGAATCCATCATCCGGGATCTGATGGAAAACGCCGTTCGGATGGTGAAGGATGAGCATACCGCCCGGGTGCGCGCCCGGGCCCAGGTGCTGGCGGAGGATCGGCTGGTGACGCTGCTGGTTCACCCGCCTAAAAAGAACGGCAGCAATACCAACCCCCTGGATTTCATCCTGGGCAAAAAGACCGAGCCGGAACCCACCGAGGAAGAAAAAACGGAGCTCAGCCGCAAGCGCGGCGAGGTGCTCTCACAGCTCCGGGCCGGGCAGCTGGAGGATCACGAGCTGGAAATCGAGGTGGAGGAGGCCGCGCCCCAGCTGGAGGTGGGCGGCGCATCCATCAACATCGGCGATATGATGGGGGGCATCATGCCCAAGCGGAAAAAGACCCGGCACGTGAAGGTGAAGGAAGCCCGGGAGCTTTTGACCCAGGAAGAATCCCAAAAACTCATCGACGAGGACGCGGTGAAGGAGGAGGCCCTACGCCGCTGCGAGCAAAGCGGCATCGTGTTCCTGGATGAGATCGATAAGATCGCCGGGCGGGGCGGCACGGGTCACGGCCCGGACGTGAGCCGGGAGGGCGTGCAGCGGGATATCCTGCCCATCGTGGAGGGCAGCACCGTCAACACCAAGTACGGCCCCGTCCGCACGGATTTCATGCTCTTCATCGGGGCCGGCGCCTTCCACGTGGCGAAGGTCAACGATCTGATCCCCGAGCTGCAGGGCCGCTTCCCCGTGCACGTGAACCTCAAATCCCTGACCCAGGAGGATTTCGTCGCCATCCTGACGAAAACGGATAACGCCGTCACCCGGCAGTACGCCGCCCTGCTGGAGGTGGATAAGGTGCATCTGACCTTCGACGACGACGCCCTCAGCGAAATCGCCCGGGTCGCCATGCTGAGCAATGAAACGGGCGAGGATATCGGCGCCCGCCGCCTCCACGCTGTGTTTGAAGAGCTGCTGGAGGACGTTTCCTTCAACGCCGGCGGCGACAGCATGCCCGACGTCTATCTCACCATCACCGCCGACTACGTAAAGGAACACCTGAAGGCTGCGAAGGAATTGGATATGCGAAGGTATATCCTGTAAGGAGACTGGGCCGATAGACCTCATTCATTGATTTTTTCACCTTTCACGGTTCAATGCACAAAAGGGGGCTTTTTCATGCCATTGACAATCGCCATCGACGGGCCTGTGGGGGCTGGCAAATCCACCGTTTCGGACGTAGTCGCAAGCCGCCTGGGCATATTGCATCTGGATACCGGGGCCATGTACCGGGCCGTGGGGCTGTACATGCTGGAAAACAAAGTGGATATCTTGGATGAAGGGCGGGTGTCCGCCCTGTGCGAAGCGGGAAAGGTGAACGTTGATGCCCGGTATGAGGACGGGGTGCAGCATACGCTGTTGAACGATCGGGACGTGACCCCCTTCATCCGCACCCAGGAGGTGGGCGGCGCGGCGTCGGCGGTGTCCCGGTATCCGGCGGTGAGGAAAATGCTGGTGCGGCGGCAGCAGGAAATGGCCCGGCAGCAGCCCATGCTGCTGGATGGGCGGGATATCGGCACCGTGGTGCTGCCAAACGCCACGGTGAAGGTATATCTCACCGCCTCCTCCGAATCCCGGGCCATGCGGCGGATGCTGCAATTGCGAGAGAAAGGGGACGCCACGCCCCTGGAGGAGATCATCCGGGAGGTCAACGCCCGGGATTACCAGGATATGCATCGGGAAACCGATCCCCTGCGCCAGGCGGAGGACGCCGTGCTGGTGGATTCCTCCGATCTGACCTTCGACGAAACGGTAAACGCCATTCTGTCTCTTGTGGAGGAAAAGCTATGAGTACTGAGCAAGCCCCCGAAAAGGAGCGCACCTTCCTTTATACCGTGGCCCGCGGCCTGGCGGCGGTGATGTTTGGTCTCCTCTTTCCCCTGCGCTATCATAATGCCGAACGCTACGGCCTGGACGCGCCTTACATTGCCATGTCCAACCATCAGACCTGGATGGACCCCCTGATCCTGGCGAAGCCCTGCAAACGGTATGAGATCCGCTTCGTGGGAAAAAAAGAGCTGGTGAAAAATAAGTTTGTAAAAAAGGTGCTGGACGGGCTGCACATGATCGTGGTGGATCGCCACAATACCGATCTGGCAGCCATGCGGCAATGCAGCAGGGCGCTGAAGGAGGGCTACGTGCTGGGCATTTTCCCGGAGGGCACCCGGCATCTGCCCGATCTGATGAGCGAGGTGGAAACGGGCACGGCGGTGCTGGCCCTGCGGGCCAACGTGCCGCTGCTTCCCGTGTTCATCGACGGGAAGCCCAGGCTGTTCCGCCTGCGCCACGTATATATCGGCGAGCCCATCGATATTTCCGATCTGCGGGCCCAGGGCTTTGACGCCCAGGTGGTGGCGCAGGTCACCGCCCGCATCCGGGATACCTTCCTGCGCATGCGGGAGGAAGCCCACAAAAAGCCTGAAGGGAAGCGCCTATGACTTATGCCATTCGCGCCGCAGGGGAAAGGGATATCCCCGATCTGCTGCGGCTGTTGACCCAGGTGAATATGGTGCACCACGCGGGGAGGCCCGATCTTTTCAAGGGCCCCGCCACCAAGTACGGGGCCTTTGAGCTCAAGGCGCTGCTCAGCGATGCGCGCAGCCCTGTTTTCGTCTGCGCGGAGGAGGGCGGTGCGGTGCTGGGCTACGCCTTCTGCGCCTTGAAGCAGGTAAAAAACTCCGCCCTGCTCACCGATATCCTGACCCTGTATGTGGACGATCTGTGCGTGGATGAAAATTGCCGGGGCCAGGGCATCGGCAAGGCGCTGTACCGCCACGTCCTCTCCTTCGCCAAGGCCGCCGGCTGCTATAATGTGACGCTGAACGTGTGGGCCTTCAACGAAAGCGCTATCCGTTTCTACGAAAGCTGCGGCATGCGGCCCCAGAAGATCGGGATGGAGGCGATCCTTTAGGAAGTGCTGCCGGGGAAACGCTCTTTTGTGTCACAAGAGCGTTCTCCCGGGCCCCTTCGAGAAAACCAACTATCGGGCAGTTCGATCCCGCTGCCTGTTTTTTTTATGTATTTTGCTTTACAGATGCACGGCTTATTGTATAATTGTATGCACAAGAGCACTGAAAGGAGTGTTGAACGTGCTGGAGATTTCCCCCAAGACCAATCTGTTGGAGCAAAAGAATTATCGCTACGCCCTCCAGGACGTGAGCCAGCCCAATCTTTACCGGGATATTTATGATTATGAAAGCGTGCCCAAGGTGCCCTTCAACCACCGCCGTGTGCCCATGGGCATGCCGGAGGAGATTTTTATTACGGATACCTCCTTCCGGGACGGGCAGCAATCCGTCGATCCTTACACAGTGGATGAGATCGTGGAATTGTACCGGCTTATGAGCAAGCTGGGCGGCCCTTACGGCATCATCCGGCAGACCGAGTTTTTCATTTACAGTAAGAAGGACCGGGAGGCCGTGGCCCGCTGCCAGGACCTGGGCTTGAAATTTCCCGAAATCACCACCTGGATCCGGGCCACCAAGGAGGATTTCAAGCTGGTGAAGGATCTGGGCATCCGGGAAACGGGCATCCTGGTATCCAGCAGCGATTACCACATCTTCAAAAAAATGAAGCTGACCCGCCGGGAGGCCATGAACAAATACCTGGAGACGGTGGCCCTGGCCTTTGAGGCGGGGGTCATGCCCCGGTGCCATCTGGAGGATATCACCCGGGCGGATTTCTACGGCTTCGTGGTGCCCTTTGTCAACGAGCTGATGAAAATGAGCCAGGACGCGGGCATTCCCGTCCGCATCCGGGCCTGCGATACCATGGGCTACGGCGTGCCCTATCCCGAGGTGGCCCTGCCCCGCAGCGTGCCGGGCATCATTTACGGCTTGCAGCATTATTCCGACGTGCAGAGCGAATTCCTGGAATGGCACGGGCACAACGATTTTTATAAGGCCGTCGCCAACGCCTCCACCGCCTGGCTCTACGGCGCGTCAGCGGTGAACTGCTCCCTGCTCGGCATCGGGGAGCGCACGGGCAATATCCCCCTGGAAGCCATGGTGTTTGAATATGCCTCCCTCCGGGGCAGCATGGACGGCATGAACCCCGCCGTCATTACCGAGATCGCCGAATTCTTCCAGAAAAAGATCGGCTACAAGATCCCTCCCATGACTCCCTTCGTAGGCCGCAATTTCAACGTGACCCGGGCGGGCATCCACGCCGACGGGCTGCTGAAGGATGAAGAAATCTACAACATCTTCAACACCAAAAAGATCCTGAACCGCCCCGCGGCGGTGCTGATCTCCAAGACCAGCGGCCTTGCCGGCATCGCCTACTGGATCAACGAGAATTACCAGCTCTCCGCCGCCGAGGCCGTCTCCAAGCAGGACCCGCTGGTGGTTGACCTGAAAGCCTGGATCGACGCCCAGTACGAGGACGGACGCCAGGCCGCCATGTCCAACAACGAGCTGGAAACCAAGATCGAGGAGCTTTCCGGCGGCAAGCTCAGAAGGCTGTAAGAGAAGAAGGGCGGCTGCGGGGCGGAGGTTGATAGCCCGCATTCATTGATTCCCTCTTCACGAATCACTTCCCCCTCCTCCCTGCCTAAGAACATGAAAGGAAGGTCCGATATGGAGCACCGTATGATATCTATTGCCGATCAGGTATTTGAAGAGCTGGAGCGGGATATCCTCTCCGGCGTCTATGAACGGGACGATATCCTCACCGAGATCAAGCTCAGCGAGCAGCTGGGCGTCAGCCGCACCCCCGTCCGGGAGGCCCTGCGCCGCCTGGCCCAGGAAAGGATCATTGAAACCACCAGCAAGGGCGTGCGGGTGATCGGCATTCAAAAGGCGGATATCGCCGATATCTGCGAGATCCGGCTGCGTCTGGAGGGCCTGGCGGCCCGCTGGGCGGCGGAAAGGGCGGACGAGGAAGGCATCCGCATGCTCAAAGAAACGGTGGATCTGCAGGAGTTTTACACCCAGCGGGAGGATGCGGAAAGCATCAAGAACGCCGACAGCCGCTTCCATCA
>CAJOPV010000139.1 GCA_905236495.1 uncultured Christensenellaceae bacterium | reverse complement strand
TGGGCGGCATCGCCATCGGCGGCTATACCATTCCTGAAATCACGCTGAGAAACCTGCATCCGGCGGGCCTTCCCGTGTGGCCGTTCATGTTCGTCACGGTGGCCTGCGGCGCGATTTCCGGCTTCCACGCCACCCAGAGCCCGATGATCGCCAAGTGCATCACCAGCGAAAAGCAGGGCCGCGCCATCTTCTACGGCGCGATGATCGCCGAATCGGTGATCGCCCTGATCTGGGCGGCGGCGGGCGTGGCCTTCTATGGCGCGACCAGTGTGCTGAACGACGCCATCTCCACGCTGGGCCAATCCGGCACCGTGTATGAGATCGCCAACACCATGCTGGGCGTGGTGGGCGGCGCGCTGGCGGTGGTGGGCGTGGTGGTCTGCCCGATCACCTCCGGCGACACAGCCTTCCGCAGCGCGCGGCTGATCCTGGCGGAAATCACGCACCTGGACCAGCAGAAGATCCGCAACCGCCTGATCATCACGCTGCCGCTGTTGGCGGTGGGCGCGGTGCTGACGCAGCTGGATTTCAACGTGCTCTGGCGCTACTTCTCCTGGAGCAACCAGACGCTGGCGATGATTTCCCTGTGGGTGGCGACGGCGTATCTGATCAAGGAGGGCAAGTACCGCTTCGGCTCGCTGATCACGGCGCTGCCCGGCGCGTTCATGTCGGCGGTCAGCATGACCTACATCCTGATGGCGAGCGAGGGCTTCGGCCTGTCGGCAGGGATCGCCTATCCCGTCGGCGTGTGCTTTGCCGTGGCGCTGTTTGGCTTCTACGCGGTCATGCTCAGGAAAAAGCTGGCGAAGTGAGGCGATCCTCGCGCCGCTTCGCCAGCGGCTGGGCATGATACAGTAAACGCAAACGCAGGGAAGGAACGCACCTTGAAGGAAATGACAATAGCGGCAATCCTTGAAAACATCACGCCTGTCACGGCGTTTATCGACGAGCAGCTGGAGGCGCTGGACTGTTCGATGAAGGCCCAGATGCAGATTGACGTGGCCATTGACGAACTGTTCGGAAATATCGCCCACTACGCCTATCCTGACGGACCGGGGGAAGCGACGGTGCGATTCGATTATGATGAATCCACTGGCAAGGCGTCCATCACCTTCATCGACAGCGGCATTCCCTTTGATCCGCTGCAAAAGGCCGACCCGGACGTGACCGTTTCCGCCGACGAGCGCGAAGCGGGCGGTTTGGGCATTTTCATGGTCAAGAAAACGATGGACGGCATGGAATATCGGCATGAGAACGGGCACAATATCCTGATGATTCAAAAGCAGCTTATGAAATGAAGACGCTTTGAAAACGCGGGATCGAAATGAACGATAAACCGGGGGAAGGGCCTGTAACGGTGATCCATGCTTCCGAACCCGGCAAAGAGATTTTTGACATAACGGGCTTTGCAATGAGGTGAACCATGAAGGCCTTTTATGCCGTCGCCAAAGACGGATCCCCGGCATAAGCTTTCGTTCAGGCGGCGGCCGCCGGATGCGCATTGATTCAGTGGTTTCTGATTATCCGCTGTTTTTTCATGTTTCGCCGGCCGCCGTGCTGTTCCATGATTCCAGCTGCGTATAAATCTCTCTGACCGTCATATAACTCATTTTCGGATTGCGATACTGATCCATAATCCCCTTATTGTTCATGCTCTTGGGCCTGTGTACCGCCCAGTCGTCCGAAACCTTTCCGTCGGCAAACTGCCAGATATAGGTCCCGCTGCACCGCGGACTCTGATGGACGGACAGAAGCTGATCCCGCAGGATATCGCACTGGCGCTCCTCGCTCCATTTTACGTGCCGCACCGGATCGTGGAACCCCGCAATGGCCCCCGCCCCGATCTCAGAAATCAGGATGGGCTTATTCCGGGCCCCGTTTTCATCCGCCCATCGGAAAAGCCGAGCGATGAAATCCGCTGTGCTATCCCCCGTATACCATCCCGGATAGATATTGAAGGAGGCGATATCCGCCAGGTCCAGGCAGATATCGGCAAAGTGCTTACAGGTAGCAAACGAGATAGGCCGGGTGGGATCCAGCGCGCGCAGCTGGGCAATCTGAGCGGCGTATACTCCTCGGCCGAACTGCGTATCGCTTTCGCATTCATTCAGCAGGCCCCAAACGAAAATGGAGGGATGATTGACGTGCTGGGTGATCATCTCCTCATTGCATGCCGCGCTCTGCCTGGCGAACAGCTTGCTGTGAAATATCTTCTTCGGAATGGCGCGCGCATGGTTTTCCTCCCAAACGAGGATCCCCAGTTCGTCGCACAGATCGAGAAACCGCGGATCATTCGGGTAATGACAGGTGCGGATGGAGTTTCCGCCCATGTCCAGGACCCGCTGAAGGTCGTCCAGCATGGCTTCCGGGGGAAGCGCGCATCCAAACTGTCCGTGATCCTCGTGGCGGTTGAAGCCCTTCACGCGCACTTTCTTCCCGTTGAGAAGGATATCCTCCCCCTCGATCCGCACGGTGCGAAAGCCGACGCGGTCGATCAGGTCGTCGATCTCCGTTTCGCCCGTCCTGAGACACGCTTTCAGTTCATACAGGTTTCCCTGCCGGATATCCCACCGCCGTACATCCGATACCGGCAGGCAGACTTCCACGGATGCGCTGGCACCGGGGGCCAGGCCCGGAACAGTGCAGACCGTTTCGCTTCCGGCCAGAGAAACGGCAAGGGACGCGGCCGGGAGCGCGCGCAGCGCCTTCACATAGACGCGGACGTACGCCGTGAAGCTCCCGTTTTCCGCTTCCCTGGCATAAAACGTCATGCGCTCAATATAGCCGTCTCCCACCTCATGGAGCTCCACAGGCCGGTTCATTCCCCCGTAGGTCATGTAATCATTGGGCACATGCAGCGTGGAGCGAACGCTGTAGCTGTCATCCACCTCCACCACCAGGGCGTGCTCCCCTTTGTTCACCTTGGGCAAAAGAATCTCAAAGCCGGTGAAGGCGTTATAATGCCCGCCTACCTTGGCGCCGTCCCAGAATACGCGCGCGGTATGGCTTACGCCGCCAAAGCGCAGCAGAACGCCGCCGTCCCGGCTCAAGCGCACCTTGCGGGCATACTCCGCCGTTCCGCGGAAGGACGCCAGCGCCGGAATCCGGTCCCAGATCCCCGGAACGCCCGCAGGCAGGGAGGTTTCCCGTCCGTCATGGGCCGTGATCTGCCAGATTCCGTCCAGAGACCTGACGGAACGAACGGCATGTTCTGAAAAGAGCCTCTGCATCGTTTTCCCTCCTGTTTTTGCAAGCTCCGTTCTGACGGTTTTCGACCATCCTTCCCTGGAGCCGCGGCGGAACCTCGTCGTGTGATGGACGATATGCCGACGATTTTTTCAGCGCGTTGAAAAAATATTATTCATTTTTGAACCCGCAGCTGGCCGCGGCGTCCCGCATGGCGGCATCCGTATTCATCAGCGCCTGCGCCCTTTGAACGTGTGCGCGCACCTATACCGGATCAGCGATCAGTAATGTGCGATAACCAATTGGAATCGCAGCGCTTCAGCACTCGTTGCGGCCAGCGCCCCTTGCCGGCGCAGGGTCACGGTGACAGGCACGTTCCCATGGATATCGAACCAGTTATCGGAAAACACTGCGTCGCAGTCCCGCAGCGATAAGCATACGCTCTTTACAAAGCAGGACGCTGTGAATTGCAGGACAAAGAGCCCCTCCTTTTCGCTGATCCGGCAGTCGATTTGGGGCGCGATAAAGTCAAACGCCTTGGGCCGCACAAACAGCGTGGTACCGGCGCTCAATACTTCTCCGTCCCGAATCAGCGCGAATTCAATATATTTCGTTCGCTTGTCCTGCGCCGTCGCCAGATCGCCGGACAGATCAAGGCGCAGGCACTCCCTGGCAGTCAGTGCGGGAACATGTACCTCCGCGGAGAACTCCCGCTGGACGCGGGCCTGGTTGTCCCGCAGGCGGCAGACCAAATGGGCCTTCACTTCTTCCCGCGTGTCGTTGGTCACATGCAGGGCGGGACGCGCCGGATCGCTGTCGTCGCAGCTGAGCAGCACAGGCGCGTAGAAGCGGCGTGCGGCGTAATGAAGCCCCTTCCAGCGGCCAAAGTAATCAATGCTGCTCCAGGAAATGATGGGATTGGAATCGTTTACCTGCCAGTAGGCGCTGCCCATGCAGCGGCCGCGGGCGCGGCGCATATGCTCCACGTTGGAGCGGATGCAGTCCGCCTGCACCAGCTGGGAGCAGTAGATCAGCCGTTCAAAATCATAGGGATAGTTGACCATCTGGGCCAAGTAATACATGATCTTTTCGTTGCCCTGGGTGCATTTTTGATGCGCCTCCATCACGTGGCCGCACAGATCCAAATCCTTCTCCTGCGCAAAGGAGCGGATGGTTTTCATATCAGGCAGGCTTTCAAAGCCATATTCCGAACAGAACCGATAATAATACTGCCGGAACGCCTCAATGGGCTTAAAATTGTGCCAGACGGCCCAATAGTGCATATCGCCTGCCCGGTTGGAGGAGGAATCCCTGAACCCGCCGCCGGAGGAAGGGGAGGATGGCCAATAGAAGGTTTCCGGGGCCAGATGCCGCACCATATCCGGCATGATGCCCTCAAACAATTTCAGGTAATCGGCCTTGGCTTCCGGGTCGTCGGGCAGGCCCCATCCCTCCCAGGCGGATTCGATCTCGTTGTTGCCGCAAAGCAGCCCCAGGCTGGCGTGATTGCGCAATCGAAGCACGTTGTCCCGGATTTCTGCCCGGATCGTTTCCTCCAAAGCCGGGGTCAGGCGATAGGCAGAGCAGGCGAACATAAAATCCTGCCACACGATCAGGCCGTTTTCGTCGCACCAATCGTAAAAGGCGTCGTCGGGATACACGCCGCCGCCCCAGACACGGATGAAATTATAGTTGGCGGCCTTACAGTCGTTCAGCAGCCGCAGGGTGCGTTCCTTCGTGGCATGGGGCAGGATCTGATCTTCGGGAATGTAATTTGCGCCCATGGCGAACACTTTCACCCCGTTGTTGACAAAACAGAATTCTTTTCCCCACGCATCTTTTTCCTGGGATACCGTCAGCGTGCGCAGGCCCACCCGGCGGGAAAATACGTCCACTGGCCGGCCTTGCATCAGCAGCACTGTATCGCAGGTATACAAGGGCTGCTCCCCCAGGCCGCGCACCCACCAGAGCTTCGGATGCTCGATCATGATTTCCGCTTTGCCGTCTGTCAGCGGCGCTTCCAGATTGGTTCCGTCCGGAGCGGTGACACGGAACACGGCGGTGAGGCCCGGCGTCCAGGCTTCGATATCTGCCGCGCAGGAAAGCAGCACACGGCCGTTTTCATGGCGCTGGCCATAATAGGCAGAGCGCACTCGGCCCCCGGTAAACCCCAGCAGATGAACGCCTCGCCAGATGCCCAGGTCTGGCAGCTGCGGGCCCCAGTCCCAGCCGAACATGCAGTGTGCCTTGCGCAGATGCGGATATCCCGCCATCGTGGACGAAACGCCCCAAATCGGCCGTTTTTCCTGCATCTTTGCGATATAGCGGTTCGGGGAAGCAAGGGCGACGCGCAGACGGTTTCCTTCCGGGCGGACAAAGCCGGTCACGTCGTATTCCCATACGCGGTGCATATTGTCCGTTTCGCCCAGCAGCGTGCCGTTCAGCTCTATTTTTCCCAACGTGTCAACGCCGTCAAAGCGCAGGATGAGCCGCTCTGCGGGCATGATGCTTTCCGACAGATCAAACGCAGTTTCAAACACAAAATCCCGGTCGCAGACCGCGGTGGCCGCCCACTGATTTTCACCCGCGTAAGGGTCGGCCAGTGCGCCTGCTCTGATCAGGGTATCATACGCCGAGCAGGGCACTTGACAGGGATAGCGTTTTTCCCCGTCCAGCATCATCCAGTTTTCATGCAAAGAAATCACCAAAGGAACCACCTCTTCTTTTTTCACGCATCCGCGCTTGTGAGAACGGTTTGTTTCCGGGGTAAATCATCTGGCTTTTCCTGATAGAAACACCTTATCTATTATACAATGAAACAGTCCGCGCTGCAAGCAAAGCATCCAGCGCTGGAGGCCGTTTGTTCCGAATTGGATTGCCATATCAAAGCGCGTGAAGGATATTTGGCATGAATCGGCGACTCATTACAGCAATCAATGATAAGGAGGCTTCTCTCATGGCAGACCGCATCGTACGCAATCACGGCGCCATCGAAAACGTGCAGACCGGCGTGGCTGCCTTCAAAAAGGCGGAAGCGGACTGCAATGGAATCCCAACGCCGCTGGCGGAAATTCCGTTTCTGCCAGCGGCGTTTGTTTTTCGTGTTTTGCGCAAAAATGGGGCCGTCCCGCTCGTCGGTTGCGGTTTTCCTGCGTTTTTCCATGGCAGGGGCTGGTCAAACGGGAAATTTTATGGTATAATAACGAGGCAACCGGCGCGAAGCGCGGTTGGCCGTCCTGCCGACTCCCGAAGGGTAAGGCGGCAGGCGTTATGGTAT
>CAJOPV010000138.1 GCA_905236495.1 uncultured Christensenellaceae bacterium | reverse complement strand
GCACGGAGCCGGTCTGGTTATAGACGTTCAGCTGCCAGTCCGCCAGCTGATAGGCGAAATCGCCCCGGAGGTAGGCCCGGGTGCCATCCGCCGTCTGGACGGGATACCAGGTGTAATTGACATTCACCACAGGCGCGCCGGTCATGGGCAGCACAGTGCCCTTATTCTTCACCTGCCCGGCGGTTTCCGCGTTCACTTCCGGCTTCAGGCGCAGCCACACGGAGGAAGCGGTGGTGGCCACATACCCCGTCGTCACGGTTTGCCCGGGGGCGGGGGTGGCGGTGGGCTGGGCGGCGCTGCTGCTGACGAGCTGAGCCATGGAGCCCAGCACATAGCCGTAGGCGTTGAGCTGGCTGGAATAGATCTGATACCAAAGCTCGGTGCCGTTATAGTAGGTCACGCTGTAATAGGGCAGCACGGTATCCCGGGGAAGCTGGCCCATGGAGGTCTTCCACGGGGCATTGCGCACGTTCACGCCGCCCTTGATGAGGCGGATATAGCCCAGAGGCGCCGCGCCGGAGGTGGGGGCGACGGTAACGACGGGGGCGGCGGTAGGCGCTGCGGTAGGCGCGGGGGCGGCGGTATTGCCGTTTGCGTCGCAATACACCCAGCAGTCGGACCGCACATAGCCCGTGATGCCGTTATAGGTCACCAGCACCCAGTTATAGTTATCCGACTGCACGGGCCCGGCGCTGTAAGCCATCACCGTATTGACGGGGATCTTGTCCTGATCCCGGGGGGTCAGCACAGTGCCGCCGGGGGTCTTGCGGATATTCACGCTGCGCAGGATGGTTTTTACAAAGCCCGTGCCGCCTGCGGCGGGGGCCTGGGTAGGCGCGGCAGCGGGAGCCGCGGGCAGCGTATAGCCGCTCAGCTCCGCCTGGCTCAGCACCCGCAGGGAGGTGGCGGGCACGTAGCCGTAATTGCCCGCAGTCTCGATATAATACCAGTCGTTGGCGGTATTCCCGGCGGGCTTGGCGATGATATTCACCACGGTATTGGCCCGCAGGGCGGTAATGGGGGTGCCCCCGGCAGTCTGGCGCAGGTTGATGGCGTCCAAAGTAATGAGGCCGTAATTGCTCTCCACATCCGGCACGGCGGGCACTTGGGTGGCGGCGGACTGGATCACGGTGAAGAAATTGCCGTGAACGTAGCCGGTGTAGGTGCGTCCCGGATTGGTGGGGATGCCGCCCCGCACCTTATACCACACCACATTGCCCCGGGTCTCGCTGCCCAGCACCTCCAGCACCCAGTTCTGAGGCAGCCGGGCCCAGAAATCGCCGTTCACGTTCATGGATTTGCGGAAAAACACGTTATCCGCCGTGGTGCGCCCGTAGGTGCCGTATTCCGTCATCACCGGGGAGGAGGCGCTGTCGGCATTGGCAATCAGGTTGCCCTGAGCGTCGCTGATCTTATAGCAGTCGGAGCGGACGTAGCCCGTCTTGCCGTCGTAATTCACCTGGGCCCAGTCGTATTCGTCGAACTGGACGATGTTGTAATAGGCCAGCACCGTGCCCAGGGGGATCTGGTTGTTTTCGTTGAGGATGGTGCCGCTGGGGGTCTGGCGCAGGTTCACCTTATCCGCCACGGTGCGGATATAGCCCAGGGCCGCGGAGGCGGGCACCAGGGTGGCTGCCGGGGCGATGGTGGTCTGCGTAACGGGGGCCAGGGTAGGCGCGGCGGTGGGGGCCGAAGTGGCCTGCACGGTGCCGGGGCGATAGGTCTGTCCCCGCACGGTCTGCCAGTCCGCCAGCTCCGCTGCGTTCATCTCATGCACGAATTCCGCCATGATGTAGCCCGTGGTTCTTTCGCCCCAGGGCTTGGCCTGATACCAGGCGGTCTTGTTATAGGCGGTATCCGCCAGAATCTCCACCACCCGGTATTCGGGCAGCTGATCCAGATAATCGGTGGAGCCGGGCTTGGGCCGGAAATTCACCACCCGGTTGGTGGTGGTATTATTGATAACGATATAGCCCATCCGGGTGCCGGATACGACGGTGGGGGCGGGGGAAGCCACCGCGGAGGGGGCCGCGATGGTGCTCTGGGTCACAGGGGCCTGGGTAGGCGCGGCGGCGGCGGTAAAGTAGCTTTCCGCCACGGAGTAGGCGTCGCTGCGCAGGTAAAAGCCCTTGCCCCGATAGCGCACCAGCGCCCAGTTATAGCCCATAAAATCCTTGACCTCCTGGAAATAAACCAGGTTGGTTCCGGCGGGCACCTCCAGATAATAGCTGCTCCCCGAAGTCGCAATGCCGATGGCGCCGGGAGACACATAGGAGCCGGCGATTTTGGTGGTCGTCAGGCCGCCCAGGGCGCGCCCGTCCACGGTGCTGCTGCCCACGCCGATCTGATCGCTGGATTGCCCGGTATAGGCGTAGGAATCGCTGCGCAGGTAGCCGGTCAGCCCGGTATTGGGGTTATAGATCTGGGCCGTGGCGGAAACGCCCCGGTCAAAGGTTTCTTTCCGATAGAGCACGGTATCGCCCTGGGCGATTTTTCCGCTGTAATTAGCGGCAGCCATGGCGGTGCCGTTTTCGTTATATACAACGGGGTTCTGGGCGGTCACCCGCAGGTAGCCCGTCCAATCGGAGCTGCCGGCGGTATAGGAAGCGCCGTAATTCTGGTTGCCGGCGGCGCTGCCGCTTCGGCGGGAGGTATGATAGGTGCCCCCCGTGGCATAGGACCAGTCGGCTTTTTCGCAGGCGGTCATCTCCTGGACGAATTCCGCCATCACGTATCCTTCTTTTTCGCTGCGCCAATGGAAGCATTTATACCATTTGACGCCCTTGACCGTGGATTCCTCCAGGATCTTCACCACGTCGTACTCGTCGATCTTGCTCAGGTAATTGGACGAGCCGGGCTGCGGACGGAAATACACCGTCCGATCGGTGGAGGAATTATAGATCATAATGACGCCAAAGCGCCCTTCCTCCTCCCCCTGGGCGGATACCGGCACAGCCGACAGCAGCATCACCGCCATCAGCGCCAGGGAAATCAACCGCTTGAACATACCCGTTTGCTTCATACAGACCGACACCCCATCCAACTCGTATTTGGGCGCCCGCGTGCCGAACGCGGACAAATAAGCACGCCAAAAGAAGAATAGAATCCTTCTTTTGCATTGTATTACATATTTGTTACAGCGTCAAGTACTTTCTTAAATTTGTTACACATTTTTTGGGCAATATTTTGTCGATTCGCTTTACGGGGGGAAAGAAGTATGCTATACTGTATGCGTATCTCTTTATAATAAGGAAAGGAATAACTGCATGGATATACTTTCCATTCTGGAGCATAAAAAGCTGGGGCAGGCGCTGAGCCGGGAGGAGATCGCCTTCTTCGTCCGGGGGGCCGCCGACGGCGCCATCCCGGATTATCAGCTGTCCGCCCTGCTGATGGCGATTCGCCTCAAGGGCATGAACGCGGAGGAAACGGCCCAGCTCACCATGGCGATGGCCCGCTCCGGGCATATGCTGACCCCGGACGTGGGGGGCGTGGCGGTGGATAAGCATTCCACCGGCGGCGTGGGCGATACCACCACCCTGATCCTGGCCCCCCTGGTAGCGGCCTGCGGCGGCAAGGTGCTGAAAATGAGCGGGCGGGGCCTGGGCCACACCGGGGGCACGGTGGATAAGCTGGAAAGCATCCCCGGCATGCGCACCACCTTGCCGGAGGAGGAATTCGTATCCATCGTGCGGCGCGTGGGCTGCGCGGTGGTGGGCCAAAGCGCCCAGCTGGCCCCGGCGGACAAGCGGCTCTACGCCCTTCGGGACGTCACCGCCACGGTGGATTCCATCCCCCTTATCGTCAGCAGCATCCTGAGCAAAAAATTCGCCGGGGGCTGCCAGGCCATCGTGCTGGATGTAAAGACCGGGGCCGGGGCCGTGATGCCCGCCCTGGAGGATTCCATGGCGCTTGCGAAGGCCCTGGCGGATATCGGCGCGCTGGCGGGCCGGAAGGTGGTGGCGGTGATCTCCGGCATGGAGGAGCCTCTGGGCAGCCACGTGGGCAACGCCCTGGAGGTAAAGGAGGCCATCGATATCCTGTCGGGCCGGGGCGGCGGGCCGCTGAAAAGGGTATCCCTGTTCCTGGGGGCCCAGATGCTTTTGGCCTCCGGCCTGGCGGATACGGAAGAGAAAGCCCTGCAAAAGCTGAACGAAGCCCTGGACAGCGGGGCGGGCCTGCGCAAATTCCAGGAAATGATCGCCGCCCAGGGGGGCGACCCTCGGGTGTGCAGCGACGTGACACGGCTGCCCCATGTGGATGGGACCGTGCCGGTCTTGTCCGACCGAAGCGGGTATCTGTGCCACGTCAACGGCGCGGCCCTGGGCTTCGCCGCCCAGCGGATGGGCGCGGGCCGGGCGAAAAAGGATGATGTGATCGATCCCGCCGTGGGGTTCGTAATGGATAAGCGGATCGGGGATCGGGTGGAAAAGGGCGATTTGATCGCCACGCTGCATCCCCGCACCGGGGAAAGCGCCCGGCAGGCGGAGCAGGATATCCTTGCCGCCCTCTCCTTCTCCCCCGCCCCCGTTCCCCCGGCCCGGCTCTTATACGCGCTGGTAACGCCCGAGGGCGTGAAGTCCCTGAACGCATAATAAAAGGAGAAAACCGATATGAAAAAGCTGATCGCACTGCTGATGATCCTGTCCCTTTTCACCGTCCCCGCCTTAGCGGAAATCGGCGCGGAGGAAAGCGCCCCCCTGACCTATGAGGAATTGGACCTGTTCCTGTCCGCCCTGGCGAAGGACGCCCTTTCCTCCCAGGACCTGACTGTGGAGGAAGCGGACGGCGCCTATTGGGCCCAAAGCCCCGAAGCCATCCTGATGATCGCCGACGAGGAATTCACCGACAGCACCGCCCTGCTGGGGGCCGTGATCCAGCCCGGGCAGGAGGATCTGCGGGGCCTGAAGATCGGCGATTCCCTGGACGCGCTGCTTGCCGCCTATCCCAACGATAACCCTCAGCTTTCCGGCACCCGGTACGACGCGGCGCTCTATATCCGGGGAGAAATGCCCGAAATGTCCCTGGGCTATGTGCAGCGGGAAGGCCAGCGGATCAGCCTGGTGTGCCATCTGGTGGAATCCTGGACCCGGGACGGCGTCATCGAGTGCGGCGTCTATTACGGGCTGGATCAGGGGAGCATCGTGGATATCCGCATCCTGGGCATGCAGACCCTGGCGGAAGATGCCGACGTGCAGGAAACGCTGAGCAGCGTCGGCGAAATGCAGGAAAATACCGCGTATTTTGATTACGCCCACAGCCCCGAGGTGGTAGCCGCCCCCTTCCAGCGGGAGGATCTTTCCTTCTCCGGCATCGATTTCCTGGACCTGACCCCGGAGGATGCCATTGCCGCCTTCGGCGAGCCCCAGTCCGACGAATGGACGGAGGATTCCACCGGCGAATACTTCCGCAGGCTTTCCTGGGAGGGCGTCGCCGCCCAGTTCCTTTACAGCGCGGAGAAGCGGTTCAGCCGGGTGGACGCCCTCATCGTCACCGATCCCGATTTCGAGGGCCCCCGGGGCGTGCGGGCAGGGGATTACGCCTACACCGTGGTCGCCCGCTTCCCCCAGACGGAGGGCAACGCCCTGACCGGGGATGAAATGATCCTCTACGGCGACGGGGAAACCGCGCCCTACGGCCTGGTCTCCTCCTCCGCCGGTTCCCTCACCATCACCTATGCTTTCCCCGTCAGCGAGGATCAGACCGTGCTCTGGTATCTGGTCTTCACCGGCAGCGAGCTGACGGAATCCCGCATGCTGATGCGTTAAACCCGGTTTTCACCGCTTCATTCTCAACGACGGAGGCGTGGCCCCCATGCGCATTGATTTGACCTGCCCGGTGGAAATGTGGCATTGCAAGATGCCCACCGCCCAATACCCGGTGCTCACCATGCAGATTTATAACCTGGCGGAAAAGGAGGTATCCAGCCTCCAGATTTGCGCGCTGTGCTATGACGAAGCGGGCGCCCTCACCGCCCGGCACGTGGAGCGCATCCAGGGCCTGGAGGCCCCGGGGCTTCACGTGTTTGAAACTGCCGTGAGCCTGGAGGAGGGCGTCGAGGCCAGGGACCTGGAGGTGCTGATCGAAAAGGTATGGTTTTCCGACGGCACCGTATGGCGCCGGGGCGCCGCCGAGCCCAGCGAATACAAGCCCTCTCCCCTTCTGCAGGGGCAGCGCTTGCAGGTGATGCGGGAGCTGGCGGGGCCGGACGCTTCCTGCTACCCCAGCGATCAGGGGGCGGTATGGGTGTGCGTGTGCGGCCGGCCCAACGCCGCAAGAGAGGATACCTGCCGCCGCTGCCGCCGGGACAAGCATGGCATTTTCACCAAGCTGAACCAGGCCGCCATCGAAAAGATCCTCTTCGCCCGGCAAAGCGCCCTGGAGGAGCAGCAGCGAAGGGAGAGGGAGGAGGCCCGGGCCGCCGCCGAGGAGGAAGCGGAGCAAAAGCGCCGCCGCCGCCGCAGAAGGAAAATCATCCTCACCGCCGTCATCACCGTCCTGGTGCTCTCGGGCCTGGCCTACGGCGTTTATTTCCACGGCATCCCCTACTACCGCTACGCCCTGGCCTCCCGGGCCCTGGAAAACAGCCAGTACGACGCCGCCAAGGAGCAGTTCCTGGCCCTTCAGGATTACCGGGACAGCGCCGATATGGCCCTGGAATGCGATTACCGGGCCGCCCTGTCCGCCCTGAACGGGGGCACCTATACCTCTCTTCGCACCGCCCAAAGCGGCTTTGACGCCCTGGGGGATTACAAGGACAGCCGGGAGCGGGCCCTGGAAGCCCGGTACGTGTATGCCGAAAAGCTCTTCGCCTCCGGCAGCTGGGAGGATGCCATTGCCGCCTACGCCCAGGCGCCCGGCTATCAGGACGCGGAAGAAAAAAGCCGCCTGGCCCTGTATCGGTGGGCGGAGGGCCTGATGGAAAAGGGCAGCTTCGAGGCCGCCCGGGAAAAATTCCTGTCCCTGGGAAGCTACCAAAGCGCTGAAACCTACGCCCTGGAATGCCTGTACCGCCCCGGGATCGCCAGCCTCACCGGGGGCGACCCTCTCACCGCCGCGGAATATTTCCTGGAGCTGGGGGAATACCGGGACAGCGAAATGCAATTGCAGAAGGCCTATTACGCCGCCGGGGATCAGTATTACGAATCCCAGGATTATGAAACGGCTGCGGAATACTTCCTCCTGGCAGGGGATTATTCCGACGCCTACCGCCGGGCTGCGGGGTGCCTGTACGCCCCGGCGGTCAGCGCCATGGAGCAGGGGGATTTTGCCCAGGCCGCCGGTATGCTGGAAAAGATCAGCGGCTATCTGGATTCCAAGGATCTGTTGGCCCAATGCTACTGCCGCATGGGCCTGGATATGATGGAGCAGGGTGAATACGAAAGCGCCGTCGCCCTCTTTGATCTGGCCCCGGACCTGGAGGAGGCCCGGGAAGCCAAAATGGAATGCGCCTACCGCCCCGCCGTTGCCGCCATGGAAAGCGGTCACGCGGCGGAGGCCATCGCCCTGCTGGAAACCATCCCGGATTACAAGGACGCAGCCGACTTATTGAAGAATCTCCAGTATGACGAGGCTATTCGCCGCATCAACGCCCGGGAGTGGGGAGAGGCCATCCGGCTGCTGGAAGGGCTTTCCGATTATAAGAACAGCGAGGAAGAATTGCTCTCCGCCCGCTACGGCCTGGCCCTGAGCCTCATCGACGCCGGGCAGTACGAGGAGGCGGTGGAACGCCTGGCAGCCCTGGGGGATTACCAGAGCGCCCAGGAGCATCTGTCTGAGGCCCGGTATCTGCTGGCAAAATCCCTGATGGAAAAGGAGGATTACGAAGCCGCCCGCACCATCCTGGAGGCCCTGGGGGATTACGCCGACGCGAAAACCCAGTACAGCGAATGCGTGTATCACATCGCCGGGCAGAAGGCTGCGGCGGGGGCCACCGAGGAGGCCCTTTCCCTCTATACCGCCATCGACGGCTACGGCGATACGGCGCAGAAGCGCCGGGAGCTGGCCTATCAGGCCGCCGAAACCGCCCTGGCCCAGGGCGATTTGAGCCGGGCTGCCGCCCTGTTCGCCCAGGCCGGGGATTATGAGGACGCTAAAGAGCGATCCGCCGCCTGCGCCGACCGCTACTATGCCGACGCTTACGCCGCCGCGGTGGAGGCCATGGATCAGAAGGATTATCAGGCCGTGGTGGAGGCGCTTTCCTCCCTGTCCCGGGAGGATGTGCCCCCTGCCTACGAAAACCTGCCCGGCATGTATCGGGAGGCGTGCTACCAGTACGCCAACGCCCTCTACGCCCAGAAGCAGCCCTTCGAGGCCCTGAAATATTACAAGGAAATATTGGATTATAAAGACGTCAGCGCCAAGCGGCTCAATAAAACGGTGTATAAGATCATGGGCGTATGGGAGACCGCCAAGGGCGTGCGCATGGAATTTCGGGAGGACGGCACCTGCACCATCGACGGGCGGGATTCCTATTACACCGTGCCCTCCGCCTACGCCATTCATTTAGGGGATCGGCCCGATGAAACCGCCTACGTATTCAATATCATTTCCAGCGGGGAAAAGAGCCTGACGCTGCTGCATGTCAAGCAAAACGTCTATTACCGCATGACCCGGGCGGAGGAATGACGAAATGGAAAACCTCCTGCTTCCCCTCCGTTCCTATCAGGACCCGCCGGACGAAAAGCACATCGACGTGCTGGACGGCCTGAGGGCCCTGATGATTTTGCTGGTGGGCTGGTTCCATATCTGGCAGCAAAGCTGGATTTCCCCCAGCCTTCCCCTGGTGGGCAGCCTGGATTTCCTTTTGCGCTCCGGCTATCTGTGGGTGGATGGGATGCTGCTTCTGTCCGGGTTCCTTCTGTACCTGCCCTACACAGGCAGCGGCAAGGCCCCGGGCATCCGGGCCTTTTACAGGCGGCGGCTGATCCGCATTCTGCCCTCGTATCTGCTGTGCGTGATCCCCCTGTTTGTCATAAGCCTCCTGCAGGGGAAATACCAAAGCACCGCTTTCGCGGTGAAGGATCTGCTCACGCATCTGACCTTTACCCAGACCCTGTTCCGGGACACGTATTTTTCCTCGCCCTTAAACGGCGCGCTGTGGACGGTGGCGGTGGAGATGCAGTTTTACCTGATCTTCCCCTTCCTGGCCCGGGCCTTCCGCAAAAAGCCGGCCCTGACGGGGCTTTGCATGATGGGCGCCGCCTTTGCCTTTCGTTATTTTGCCTACCGTCAGGAAGATACCTCCATGTACTTTAACCAGATGCCCGCCTTCCTGGACGTGTATGCCGTGGGCTTCGCCGCCGCGTCGGCCTACGCCGCCCTGCGCAGGCGCCTGGGCGCCAAGCGGTGGGACGGAGCGATCCGGCTTTTGTTTTCGATTCTGTTCATCCTCTGCGTCTGCCAGGCCGTCGCCATCGCCCGGGGCCAGGCCTACGATCCCGCTTACGGCACCACCCAGCGGGGCCAGCTGGCCAGGCGCTTTCCCCTGGCGGTGACGCTGGGGGGCCTGATGGTCTGCGCCGCGGGCAGCCTGCCCCCCATCCGTTTCCTGCTGGGCAGCCGGGTCATGCGCTTCCTTTCCGCCGTTTCCTTCCAGTTTTATATCTGGCACCAGCTCATCGCCGTGCAATTCAAAAGCTGGGGCTTTCCCCCCAGCGTCTCGGATACCCCCTGGGCGGCGGGGGAATACGTCTGGCAGGTGAATTACACCCTGCTGTGCTTCGCATCAGCCCTCATCTGGGCCGCGCTGCTCACCTATTTGTTTGAAAAGCCCGTCGCCAGGGCTTTACGAAGAAGGTTTAATGAATAAGACAGTTGGGGGAACCGCTCTTTTGCGTCAAAAGAGCAGTTCCCCCAAACCCCTTCCGAGAAAACCAATTTAATAAGCAAGCCGTCTGAAGCTTCAGGCGGTTTGTTTTTCAGGTATTGATGATCCGCACCGTATCCGGCAGCAGAGCCCGGACGCGGCCCGCGTTGCCGCTGCGGTCGGGGCCCAGCACCAGGGCGTCCGCGCCGCATTCCCGGGCGTAGCGGGCGATAGCGGCGGGCACATCCTCCTCATAGAGGATGTTCATTTCGGCCTCGGCCTCGTGGGCCAGGGAAAACAGCTCGTTCAGGATCGCCGTATCCTCCTGAGGCTGGCTTTTCCGGGCGCTGACGTGCAGCACCCTCAGCTCCGCCCCCGTTGTCTCCGCTTCCTCCCTGCCCCGGCGGATCAGCCGGGCGCAGTCCTTCTGCATGGTGACGCAGACCAGCACGCATTTGATTTCGTTCATGTGCTCCCCTCGCTTACGCCCGCTGCCAGGCGCCCAGGGCCTTATCGTGGGCGGTGACGGTGAGGGCGTCCCCCGGCTGCCAATCGGGCCGGGGCAGATTGGCGTCGTAATAAAACAGGCGGTCGTCCTCCTCATTATCGGGGTTGCCCACGCTGATGAGCAGGGGGTAATAGCGCACCCCATCCCGCCAGACGGCGGTTTCCTCCATTTCCTTGAAGGTGCCCGCGGCGGTGCGCACCCTGCCGTGGAGCACCTCGTTCAGGTGCCGCCGATAGGCCCGCACCGGGGCAACGAACATTCCCCAGCAGAAAATGGCATATACCCCCGCCAGCACCGTCAGCCCCATGGTGAGGTACCGTATCCGCAGGATGAAGGAAACGATAGCGAGCGCCGCCAAAATGCCCACCGGCGCCCACAGCCATAAAAGCCTTGCCCTGTATTGGGCGCAGATATCCTGATAATCCTGTTCTTTATACAATGGATTTCTCCTCACAGTCCTCTGTTTTTTCGTTTCACTCCTTTCCGATTATACATCAATCCTGCCGAAATGTACACCCCTAAACGGCGGCAGGAATGTGACAGGGTTCTGCCATTCAAAGGGGATTGTCAAGGGGCCGCAGCCCCTTGACTGTCATCGTATCGACGGGCCCTGCCGGTCGGGCGGGGAGAACTTTGCCTTAAAGCAAAATACAAATCATGCCGCCTTCGCCCTCGTTGAGCATCCGGGTCAGGGCGGACTGCACCTTTTCCTGGGTGTCGGCGGGCATGCGGCTCAGCTTGCCCGTCACCCCTTCCCGGATCAGGTCCTTCAGGGATTTTCCGAAGAAATTGGTATCCCACAGGCTTTGGGGATCCTGCTCGTAGGCCTCTGTCAGGGTGCGGACGAATTCCTCGCTCTGCTCCTGGGTGCCCAGCACCGGGGCGATCTCCGTTTCGATATCGGAGCGGATCAGATGCAGCGTGGGCGCGCTGGCCCGGAGCCTGACTCCCCACCGGCTGCCCTGGCGCATCAGCTCCGGCGACTGCAATTGAATTTCGTTCATGGCGGGGGTCACCAGGCCGTAGCCCGTCTGCTGCACTTCCTTTAAGGCCCCCGCCACCCGGTCGTATTCCTTCTTGGCGGATACCAGTTCCTTCATTAAAGAAAGCAGGTGGGCGTCCCCGGTGATTTCCTCCCCGCATTGCTCGGACAGCACCTGGTTGAACAGCCCCTCCCGGACGGGCAGTTGGAAGGCCACGCTGCCCTCCCCCAAACGCACCTGCTCATCCCGGGGCGCAAGGAAATAAGGGGAATCGGCAAAGGCGGAAAGGGCCCTTTCCTTATCCCGCACGGTGCGCATTTCCTCTCCCAATTGGCGGATCAGATCCAGCGCCTGGGCATTCAGCCAGTGGCCGTCCTCCAGCGCGCCCATCCAGGAGGGCACCTGGAAGCGCACCTCCCGCAGCGGGAATTCCAGCAGCAGATCGGTGAGCAGCCCCTGCACGTCCTGAGGCCGCATTTCCTTTAAGCTCAGGGCGGTCACCGGCACGTGATACTTATTTTCCAGGCCCGCCGCCAGGGCCTTTGCCTCCTCGCTGTCCGGGCGGGCGGAATTGAGCACCACGGCGAAGGGCTTGCGCAGCGCCTTCAATTGGCGGATCACCTGCTCCTCCGCCTGCACGTAGGCAGACCGGGGCAGATCCGCCACCGTCCCGTCGGTGGTGACTACCAGGCCCACTGTGGCGTGATCCTCCATCACCTTCCGGGTGCCCAGGGCCGCCGCCTCCTCAAAGGGCATATCGGTATCCGACCAGGGGGTGGATACCATCCTTGCCGCCCCCCCTTCCTGAGTGCCCAGGGCCCCGGGCACCAGATACCCCACCGAATCCACCAGCCGCACCCGGGCCCGAAGGCCGTCCCCCAGGTTGATCTCCGCCGCCCCCTCCCCGGGAATGAATACGGGCTGGGTGGTGGTGATGGTGCGCCCGGAACCGGACTGGGGCAGCTCGTCGATGAGCCGATCCCGCTTGGGGCCGTTTTCCACATAGGGCAGCACCATCTGCTCCATGAGCCCGGAAATCAGCGTGCTTTTTCCTGTGCGCACCGGGCCCACCACCCCGATGTACAGATCCCCGCCCGTTCTTTCCGCAATATCCCGGTAAAAGGGCCGCTGGGCCCGCGCCGTATCCTGTTCCATTGCTTCCGCCTCCTTCGCCTTCCGTTTCACGCTATTCCTATGCCCCGAAGCCCTCGGGTATGCCTTGATTCCGGCAGGGAGAAGGTGGTATAATGAAGCATCCTATGAAATCGGGAGGCGCCTATGGCTCATTACGCGCTGCAATTGCCCCTGTCCCGGGAGGATGCCGGGATGCTCCGGGCCGGGGATACCGTTCTATTGACGGGCCCTATGCTTACAGCCCGGGACGCCGCTCACAAGCGCCTTGCGTCCCTGCTGGATGAAAACAAGCCCCTGCCCGTGGAGATCGCCGGGGAAACGATCTATTACGTGGCCCCCGCCCCCGCCTCCCCCGGGCACGCCTGCGGCGCCGCCGGCCCCACCAGCAGCTACCGCATGGACGCCTATACCCCCAGGCTTTTGGCATTGGGCCTTCGTTGCATGATCGGCAAAGGGAAAAGGAGCCCGGAAGTTCGAAAGGCTATGCAGGAACACGGCGCGGTGTATCTGGGCGCCGTAGGCGGCGCGGCGGCGCTGATCGCCCGGAGCATCGAAAAAACGGAGGTGCTCTGCTACGGGGATCTGGGCACGGAAGCCGTCTGCCGCTTCTGGGTGCGGGATTTTCCCGCCGTGGTGCTGATGGACAGCGCGGGGGGCAGCCTGTACGAATCCGGCCCCGCCCGATACCGGGAGGAGGAAGCATGAGGATCATCTTCATCCGCCACGGGGAGCCGGATTATGAACGGGACTGCCTGACGCCTCTGGGCCATCTCCAGGCCCGGGCAGCGGCGGAGCGGCTGCAAAGCGAAGGCGTCGAGGCCCTCTATTCCTCCCCCATGGGCCGAGCCCGGGAAACGGCCCGGTATGCCGCGGATCAGCTGGGATTGCCCGTAACGATCCTGGATTTCATGCGGGAGCTCCGCTGGGACGGGCACCCCTGGGATACCGCCGACGCCCTGCCCGCCCTGGGCTGGGACCTGACAGACCCCCTTTGGCCCGCCCATCCCCTGTACGCGGATAACCGGGTGGTTCAAAGCGTGGAGCGGGTGGAGACGGGCACGGACGAATGGCTCCGTTCCCTGGGCTATGTTCGGGAGGGCATCTATTACCGCTGCCAAAGGCCGGACGACGGTCAGCACACGGTGGCGCTGTTCTGCCACGGCGGCTCCTCCTCCGCGGCAATGGGGCGCATCCTGCACCTGCCCTTCCCCTACGTCTGCGCCGCGCTGCACCAGCCCTTTACCAGCCTCACCATCCTGCGCCTTTCCCGGGAGCCGGGCAGCCTTCGCCTGCCGGTGATCGAACTGACGGGAGACGACCGGCATATCCGGGGGCTGGAGCGCTTATGACCCCCGGGCTGTACAAACCCGGGGCTTGATGGTATAATAACGAGGAAATTGGCCTAAGGCCAATTCTCCGTCTCGGCGGGCCCCGAATGGGCGCACGCCGAGCGTTATGGTAT
>CAJOPV010000137.1 GCA_905236495.1 uncultured Christensenellaceae bacterium | reverse complement strand
GTGCCGCACCGAGCACATGTTCTTCGGCCCCGACCGCATCCCCGCCTTCCGCCAGATGATCTGCGCGGAAACCGTGGAAGAGCGCAAGGCCGCGCTGGATAAGATCGAGCCCATGCAGCAGGCGGACTTTGAGGGCCTGTTCGAAGCGCTGGGCGGCTATCCCGTCACCATCCGGTTCCTGGATCCCCCGCTGCATGAATTCGTGCCCACCGAAGAGGCCGATATCGAAGCGCTGGCCAAGGCCCAGGGCAAGACCGTGGCCTACATCAAGCAGGTCATTGCCGATCTGCATGAGTTTAACCCCATGATGGGCCATCGCGGCTGCCGCCTCACCGTCACCTATCCCGAAATCGCCGTCATGCAGACCAGCGCCATCATCAAGGCCGCTCTGGCTGTGAAGGGCCGTCATCCCGATTGGAATGTGGTGCCTGAAATCATGATCCCGCTGGTGGGCGAGCTGAAGGAATACAAGTTTGTCAAGAATATCGTGGTGGAAACCGCGGACAAGCTGATCAAGGAAGCCAATTCCGATCTGAAATACGAAGTGGGCACCATGATCGAAATCCCCCGCGCCGCCCTGACCGCCGATGAAATCGCCAAGGAGGCCGACTTCTTCTGCTTCGGCACCAACGACCTGACCCAGATGACCTTCGGCTTCTCCCGTGACGACGCCGGCAAATTCCTGCCCGCTTACTACCAGAACAAGATCTACGAAAGCGATCCCTTCGCCCGGCTGGATACCGTGGGCGTTGGCAAGCTGATGAAGATGGCCGTGACCATGGGCCGCGAGAACAACGCCAACCTGCACTGCGGCATCTGCGGCGAGCATGGCGGCGATCCCTCTTCTATCGAGTTCTGCAACGAGATCGGCCTGAACTACGTCTCCTGCAGCCCCTTCCGGGTGCCCATCGCCCGTCTGGCCGCTGCGCAGGCTGCCATCAAGGCCAAAAAATAATTTCCCAACCGATACAAGGCCGCGCTTTCGGGCGCGGCTTTTTTCCGGAACCGGGCAGGGGGCTCCGCGCCCCCTGTACCCCGCGGCAAGGGAGTTCCTCCCTTGCATCCCAGTTGGCGAACAAGCAGCGAGGAAATAACAAACAGGTTTCCGCCAGAATGGGTTGGAAGAATTTTGATAGCTCCTGGGCAATGGAAAACGAGGAAAATGCCGCAGGAGAAAACAAGTTTTCTCCCTGTGGATTTTCTCGTTTTCCGGTGCGCTTCGCGCACCGCAGGCCAGCGAAGCTGGCCGCCCAGGAGCGGCGATACGCGACAGAACGCATCAGCGGCACATTGTTGGTTTTCAAAGACAAGCATGTTCCGCAATTGTGGGTCCAGGGCCTCAGGCCCTGGTTCGGGAGTCTGGGGGCTGAAGAAGCCCCCAGGGTTCCCTACAGTAACATAAAAGGAGAACGATCATGGATTTACAGCAAGCCCGTGAACAACTGATTCAATTGCAGGAAAAAATGAGCGCTTACAACCACGCCATGGGGCTGCTCAGCTACGACGGCGAAACCACCGCCCCGCGGGGCACGGCGGACAACCGGGCCCACGCCCTGGGCATCCTGAGCGAGATCACCTATCAGCTTTCCACCGGCAAGGAAACGGTGGAGCTGTTGGAATTCCTGGATGAAAACAAGGCGGCTCTTACCGAAAAGGAGCAGCGGATGGTGTTCCTGCTTTTAAAGGACATCCGTTTCATGCAGAAAATCCCCATGGACGAATACGTGGCCTATGAAAAGCTGGTGGTGGAAAGCCAGGACGTTTGGTACAAGGCCAAGAACCAGAACGATTTCCCGGCCTTCGAGCCGTACCTGGAGAAAATGTTCGAGGCACAGATCCGCTTTGCCCGTTACGCCGCCCCGGACGCGGACCCCTACGATTACTGGCTGAACGAATATGAGCCGGGCCTGAGCAGGCAGGTGCTGGACAGCTTTTTCTCCCAGCTGCGGCAGCGGCTGGTGCCCCTGATCCACGCCTGCGGAGAAAAGCCCCTCATTCCCGAAGACGTGCTCAAGGGCGATTTCCCGGAGGATAAGCAGGAGGAACTGGCCTACTGGCTCATGGACGTGATGGGCCTGAACCGGGATCGGGTGGGCCTTTCCACCACGGAGCATCCCTTCACCACCTCCCTGGGCAGCCATCTGGACGAGCGCATCACCACTCACTATCACCGGCAGGACGTTTCCTGGTCCATGTACAGCGTGATTCACGAGGGCGGCCACGCCCTGTACGATACGGGCTCTAACGACGATCTGGCCTACACCGTGCTGGACGGCGGCGTATCCATGGGCATCCATGAAAGCCAGAGCCGCTTTTATGAAAACATCCTGGGGAGGAGCAAGGCCTTCATCCGCTTCCTGTTCCCCAAGCTGAAGGAATTGTTCCCGGAGCAGATGGCGGCCTACGGCTGGGAGGATTTCTATCGGGCCGTCAACCGGGTGCAGCCTTCCCTGATCCGCACCGAGGCGGACGAGGTGACCTATTCCCTTCACGTGATGATCCGCTACGAGCTGGAAAAGCAGGTGATGGCCGGGAAACTGAAGGTGCACGATCTCCCCGCGGCCTGGAACAGCATGTATAAGGAATATTTGGGCATCGACGTGCCCAGCGACCGTCAGGGCGTGCTGCAGGACAGCCATTGGTCCTTTGGCGCCATCGGCTATTTCCCCTCCTACGCCCTGGGCAGCGCCTACGGCGCTCAATTCCTGGCAAAGATGCGGGAAACCGTGGACGTGGACGCCTGCCTGGAAAAAGGCGATTTCGCGCCCATCAACGCCTGGAACCGGGAACATATCTGGCAGTTCGGCAGCCTGTATACCCCCGCGCGCCTGCTCAATCAGGTGCTGGGCGCGCCCTTTGATCCCAGTTACTATCTGGATTATCTGGAGAACAAGTGCCGGGAAATCTACGGGGTGTGATCCTGATTCCTGAAAATCTGTTCTAAAGCAAATGCGCCGGGAGCGATTTCCCGGCGCACTGTTTGTTTGGCTGCGTTACGGTTCAGTTTTTTTCAGCGGCACCCAGATATAAACCGACATTTCATTGGACCCTTTTTCCGGGGGAAGATAGACCTCGATATCGTAATCTCCTGCCAGGGAGTATCCCTGAAGGGCCGGCAGCCATTCCGACCATATCCTGGTGTTGGTGTCCTGCAACGTTTTCATGGTGCAGGGGAACTGCGCCCAGCTGCTTCCGGGGATCACCCTGGTTTCGCAGCCTTCCGGAATCTCCTCCCAGGGGAAATACAGATCGGCGATCCAATAATCGAAGTCCTTTCCCTTCATGTCCATGCAGACGCCGAAAGTGCCCATGACGGGGCGCTTTTCTCCCTGCGCCAGCCATTCGTTCCAGAATTTGGGGATTTCTTCATAGCTCGTATCCGAGTTGAACGGTCTTTTGACGCCAACAATGGTGAACGGGGCTTTTTCCACGATGCGGTAATCCAGCATATTTCCACCCTCCAATGTGATTTTGATGTGCAGCGGCGTCAGGGAGCGCAGCTTCGTCCCGGCCGTTCGCGCCTGGGACGGCGTGACGCCGTGAAAGCGCTGAAACGCCTTGGCGAAGCTGTCCGGCGAATCATAGCCCCAGCGCAGGGCGACGTTAATCACCTTCGCGCCGGGCAGGGCCAATTCCTGGGCGGCCAGGGTCATGCGCCGGCCCCGAACGTATTCACCCACCGTCATGCCGCACAGGGCGCCAAAGATGCGCTGATAGTAAAAGGGCGACAGCGCCGCCCGCCGGGCCACGTCGGCGATATCCATTTCGTCCGTCAGGTGGGCCTCGATAAAGTCAATGGAGGCCTGAAACCCTTCGATCCACCCCGCCACACGCCTCACTCCTTTCCACTGCGCAAACAGCATAGCACATTTTTCTTTTGACCGCCCGATCTTTTGTGCTCTCCTCGGGAGGACGCAAAAAAGCAGACCGCGGCCTTTCCGGCGATCTGCTTTTCTTTATTATTTTGCCGCGGGGATTTCTCCCGCCTTGGTCAGCGCCCATTTGGTGATGACGGGGCCGATGAGCTCAAACACCAGCACTCCC
>CAJOPV010000136.1 GCA_905236495.1 uncultured Christensenellaceae bacterium | reverse complement strand
CGAAAGCAAGATATTTCGTCATCATGTAGCCTGTCATGGGACCAATCTGAACTTTCGTCCATTCCTGGCCCCTTTTCAGCACTTTTATCTTTAATCAATAAAGATTTCATAGCCTTGTTTTCTCTTTGCTGTTTTTTCGAATATAGTTTGTGCTTTGCTTCTTCATTACTATAATGGCGTGTTTTTTATAATGATTTCAGTATTATCCCCTCGCAATGGCAAAATGTGTGCAATCCTTTGTATAATCTTTTTTGCGCTGCCAGTACTTCTCACCGCATATTTATCGTCTCATGTTTGCTCGTCAGGATTATCCGAGGGGATATTTGACGCTTATGATGCCCGGAAATGCCCATTTTACAGCAAATGGATACGCTGAACCGCCGCCCGGAAGGGGCGGCGGCTGCGTTTTGGGGCGGTCGTTTACTCGTGACTGCCGAACTGCATGATCTCCATGATCTTGTAGCGGTCCATCTGCAGATGCTTTTTCATGGTGAGGGCTTCCTCGATGGGGATTTCCACGATGCCGCCCTCCTGGGTGGCGATGATGCTGTTGCCCCGGCCCTCCACGAAGGCCATGACGGCGCTGTAGCCCATCCGGGTGGCGGTTTCCCGGTCGCGCCCGGTGGGGGCGCCGCCCCGCTGGATGTGACCGATGATGGTGATGGTGGGCTTGATGCCCAGGGCCTCGTGGATCTTTTCGCCGATATCGGTGGCCTTGCCCGCGCCTTCGGCTACCACGATCATAAAGTGGGTATAGCCCGCCAGACGGGAAGCCCGGATGCGCTCAATCACGTCCTCCTCAAAATTCAGCTTATGCTCCGGCACCAGCACGGCGGTGGCGCCCACGGCGGTGCCCACATACAGGGCCAGGAAGCCGGCGTTGCGGCCCATGACCTCCACCACCGAGCAGCGCTCGTGGGACTGCATGGTATCCCGCAGCTTATCGATGCACTCGATGGCGGTATTGCAGGCGGAGTCGAAGCCGATGGTGTAATTGGTGCAGCCCACGTCGTTATCGATGGTGGCGGGCACGCCCACCACGGGCACCCCCAGGCGGGATAATTCCAGCGCGCCCCGGAAGGTACCGTCGCCGCCGATGGCGACCACGCCGTCCAGCCCCAGCATCTTGCAGGTGGTGACGGCCTTTTCCCTGCCGGCCTCGGTCATGAATTCCTCGCTCCGGGCGGTGTAGAGGATGGTGCCGCCCCGGGAGAGCAGATGGCCCACGCTGGCCCGGGTGAGCTGGACAAAATCGGCGTTGATGAGCCCCTGCCAGCCCCGGCGGATGCCGATGCAGTCAATGCCGCAGGATAAGGCGGTCCGGGCCACGGCGCGTACGGCGGCGTTCATGCCGGGGGCGTCGCCTCCGCTTGTCAAAACACCCAGCCTTTTGATCTTTTCCATGTCTTTCACTCCTTTGGTCTGCGCGATGCCTCTCTGAGAGCCCGGCAGCGCGATATTCAATATGAGATCCGTCTGAGTAAAATTATAGCATAAGATCGTCCCATCGGCAAGAGATTATCCCGGTATTCCGCAGCAAAAAATGATGCATTTGGGATTCGGGGCGGCACCCGGACAGGATATCAATCCTGGAAAAGGATGAAAGGGCTGCTTCCGGCTTTAACGATGCTTTAGCCGTTTCCGGCGCCTTCATAGTATTCCATGCGCAGGGCGGGCGCCACCCGAACCACGAAATAGCAGCTTTCCCCGTCCTCAAAGGTGAGGTATTGGGTGCCGTCCGGGGCGGTCATCAGGTCCTGAGGGTTCAGGGGGTTCAGCTTCTCCGCCAGCAGGGGATTTTGCTCCTGCACGAAGGAAAGGGCAAACTGCCGGGCGGCCTCGATGGTATCGGCCTCCACGTCCTGAACGCCCTCGCCTTCCGCGGAAAGCAGGGCCTCGGTCATGGCCTGCAGGGTCATCAGGCTGCCGTCCTCCTGATAAACAAGGAAATAATCCTCTCCGTCGGGGTTCGCGATGTTGATGCGGTAGGTATCCTCCGTCCGCCAGGCCATGATGTCGGCGTCGGGGCTTAAGGCAAAGCCCTGGCCTTCCAGCAGCGCTTCGGCCTTGCCGACCCAGCGCTGCCACGCTTCCTCCGTCAGCGACCAATCCGGCTCATCGTTCTCCTCGTAATACTCCCGGGGCAGGACCACGCCGTAATCCGCCGGGTCGAAGGCCTTCACATGGCTCGAACCGTAGTCCGAAAGCGTCAGCTGAAACTGCGCCGTCACTTCCCGCACGGCGCCGTCCCAGAAGGTGGAGGCCACGCGGACGGTGCCGGAAACGTCCGTCAGGCGGCCCTGGGCGTCCAGGGCAAAATCCGCCTCCGCCGAGCGCAGGGTCCAGCGCACGGTGCCATCCGTCAGCGCCTGGGTCACCGTGATGTAGTTTTCAAAGGGCACCCCCTCGTCCTCCTCGATGCAGCGGTCATAACCAAAGGCGAACCAGCGGTTGGACAGGTACTCGGCGGCAAGGTTCAAGGCGCTGACGGCAAGCTCCGGGATCTGATCCTCCGCCAAGGCGAGGCGCAGGTGCTTAACCCCCGCCTCCTCCGTCACGGTCAGCGCGCCTTCCGGCAGCTCCAGCTGCCCCGCCAGCAAGCCGCCCAGGTTCACAAGGCCGTCCAATTGCACCGTGCGGCGCAGCAGGGTGTTGTGCGGATTATCGCACCCCATGCGATAGATACCGGGGGTATAGGCCTCCATCACGGCGTAATCCCCTTCCTCGTCCGCAATGATGGTCCAGCCCGTTTCCTGAATGCTGCCATCCGCCCGAGGGGTCAGCAGCCCTAAGCCGTAAAAGGAATTGTAGCCATCCTGCACATAATGCAGCCGGGCGGTCTTGAATACCTCCCCGTCCAGGGCAAAGACGGCTTCCCCCTCCGCCGTCACGTTATCCGTGCGGAACAAGAGATCGCAGCCGCTGTTCCACAGCTCCGAAAGGGGCCCGTCGTTCCCCGCCAACGCCAGGGCGGACAGGCAGCCGCACAGCAGCAGCACCGTGAGCAGGATGAAAGTTTTTGTGTGACGCATACATATGCCTCCTTTATTAAATCCGATGAGCATACCATCTATGATAACGAGTGAAAAAGCCAATTTGTTCCTCTTGCACCAAATTATTTGGCCCTGAACGGGGCTTTGGCGCTTCCATCACTCAAACTGGGCGGCGTAGAGCTGGTGATAAAAGCCCTTCCGCTCCATCAGCTGGCGGTGGGTGCCCTGCTCCACCACGTCGCCGTCCCGCAGCACCAGGATCTGATCCGCGTTTTCGATGGTGGAAAGGCGGTGCGCGATGACAAAGCAGGTCTTATGGCGCATCAGCTCCCGCATGGCCCGCTGAATCTCCCGCTCGGTGGCGGTATCCACGTTGGAGGTGGCCTCGTCCAGGATCAGCATGGGCGCGTCGTACAGCATGGCCCGGGCGATGGTGAGCAGCTGCTTTTGCCCCTTGGAGATATTGCCCCCGTCCTCGCTGACGACGGTATCGTAGCCCAGGGGCAGCCGCATGATGAAGGGATGGATCCGGGCCGCCTTCGCCGCCGCCACCACCTCTTCCATGGTGGCGTTTTCCTTGCCGTAGGCGATGTTTTCGTAAATGGTGCCGTGGAACACCCAGGTATCCTGCAGCACCATGGCGTAGGCCCCCCGGACGCTGCGGCGCACGGCGGTGCGGATCTCCTGCCCGTCAATGCGGATCACGCCGCTGGCCGGGTCGTAAAAGCGCATGAGCAGATTGATGATGGTGGTTTTTCCCGCGCCGGTGGGCCCCACAATGGCGATCAGCTTTCCGGGGGCCGCCTCCAGATTCAGATCATGGAGGATGGTTTTTCCCGGCTCGTAGCCGAATACCACGTGCTCCGCGGTGACCTGCCCCTGCACGCGGACGATTTCCGGGGCGTCCGGCAGGTCGGGCTGCTCCTCTTCTTCATCCAGCAGGGTAAACACCCTTTCCGACGCCGCCAGGGCGGAAAACAATTCGTTGAACACCTCGGCGATGGCGTTGATGGGCCCCGCGAACTTCCGGCTGTACAAAACGAAGGAGGAGATGCGCCCCAGATCGATGGCATTCTGTAAGTACATGACGCCCCCCATGAGCCCGATGAGGCTCAGGCCCAGGTTATTGATGGCGGTCATGGTGGGGCCGATGGTGACGCCGTAATGCTCGGCGTCGGAAAATGCGTTGGCAGCGTCCTGATTGATGCGGTCAAACCGCCCGTCCACCCGATTTTCGTAGGCATAGGCCAGGATGGTTTTCTGCCCGGAGAGCATTTCTTCCACAAACCCGTTCATCACCCCATAGCTCTTGGAGCGCCTGGCATAGCGGGGCTGGGTCTTTTTCCGCATATAAACGGTATAGGTGATTGCCACCGGCACCGTCACCAGCGTCAGCAGGGACAGGGGCGGGGAAATGGCAATCATCATCACCAGCGAACCCACCACCGTGATCAAGCTGGACATGATCTGCACGATATCCGTCGCCATGCTGGTGGAAATCACGTCGATATCGTAGCTGACCCGGCTGATGATATCCCCGGCCTGATGCCGGTCAAAATACCCCACGGGGAGGCGCATCAGCTTATCAAACACGTCCTGGCGCATTTTCCGGGCCATGTGCTTGCTCACCACCGTCATGGCGAGGCTGATGCCAAAGCCCAGCAGGGCGGAGGAAACATAGCACAGAAGCATCAGCCCGGCGTAATGCCTGACCGCCTCAAAATCCACCTTTCCCGGCCCGGCCGCCGCCTCCCGGATGGCGGAGCCCGCCAGGCTGGGCCCCCACAGGTTCAGCAAATTGCTGCACAGGCTCAGCGCCAATACCCCGGCGATCAAATACCGCCAGGGGCCCAGATAGCGAAGCAGCCTTCGGAGGGTGCCCCGGGTATCCTTGGGCTTTTTCATCACGGTATCCCGGGCCATTTACTCCACCTCCTCGCTCATCTGGGCGCGGTAGATTTCCCGGTATTCCGGGCAGGAGGAAAGCAGCTCCTCATGGCTGCCCCTGCCGATCATTTCACCCTCATGCAGCACCAGGATCTCATCCATGGACAGGATGGAGGAAATGCGCTGGGCGATCACCACGGTGGTGGCTTTGGCGTGATGCTCCCGAAGGGCCCGGCGCAGTTCCGCGTCGGTGCGGTAATCCAGGGCGGAGGAGGCGTCATCCAGGATCAATACCTCCGGCCCCGCTGCCAGCGCCCGGGCGATGAGCAGCCGCTGCTTCTGCCCGCCGGAAAAATTGGCCCCCCGGATGGCGGCCTGGTGATCGTAGGCGTCCTCGTAGCCCTCGATGAAGCCCTGGGCCATGGCGTCCTGGGTCGCCCGGGCCAGCATGCCGTCGGATACCTCCCTGCCGAAGGTCACGTTTTCCCGAATGGTATCGGCAAAGATCACGTCGTTTTGAAACACCACGCCGAACTTGCAGTGCAGCTCATCCCGTTGGTAGCCCCGCACGTCCTTCCCATCCACGAACACCCGGCCTTCCTGGGGATCGTAAAACCGCATGAGAAGATTGACGATGCTGGTTTTCCCGCTGCCGGTGGCGCCGATGATGCCCAGGCTGCCGCCCTTGGGAACGCGGAAGGAAATATCCCTCAGGCACTGCTGCCGCTGCTCGCCCAGGAATTGCCCGCGGGCCTCCTGGGGGGAATCGGCGTCGTAATTGAAGGTGACGTGATCGAAAATCAGCGCCTCCTCCCCGGGCGCCGGAGCCAGCTGGCTTTCGGGCAGGGGCGTCAGCTCCTCCGGCATATCCACCACTTCGCCGATGCGGTTGGCAGAGGCGTTGGCCTTGGACATCATCATAAAAATACGGTTCAGCCCCATAACGCCCATCAGGATCATGTTAAAATAGGTCAGGAAGGCCAGAATGACCCCCGGCGCGGTCTGCCCGTCGTTCACCCGCCGGGCGCCGATGAGCACCACCAGCGTCAGCCCCACATTCAGAAATAGGGTGACGATGGGGCCGGGCAGGCTCATAATGACGCTGGATTTTACCTCCTGCCGGGCCATGCGCCCGTTGGCCTCCCCGTAGCGGCGCTGCTCATAGGGCTCCTTGCTCAGGGCCTTCACCACCCGGATGCCGGTGATGCTCTCCCGCATCAGGCGCACCAGCACGTCCATCCGCCGCTGCACTTCGTTAAACAACGGAATGCCCTTCCAGGAAATGAAGATCACCAGCACAATCATCACCGGCGCCATCACGCACAAAATCGCCGCCAGGCCGGTATCCATCGTCAGCGTAATGGCGATGCCCCCCAGCAGCATGATGGGCGCCCGGACGCCCATGGTCTGGATCATGCGGACGAAGCTTTGAAAATTATACGTATCGCTGGTCATCCGGGAGATAAGGGACGGCAAACCCACCTGGTCCATCTGCCGCCCGGACAGGTTCAGCGCGGTATGGAACAGGTCCCGCCGCAGGGCGAAGGTGCTGTTCCGGGCCACCCGGACGCTCATGCGGTTGGCGGTGATATTCAGGATGCGGGTTATCAGGGTCAGCAAAAGCATCGCGCCGCCCCAAAGCGCCACCGCCCAGGCGTTTTCGGCTGCGGGGATCACGTGATCCAGCAGATGCTCCAATACATAAGGGATCAAAAGCTCCGTGCCGGTGCCCAGGAGCTTCACCAGCATCACCGCCAGGATGAACCATCGATAGGGGCGCAAGTACCGTAAAATCAGCTTCATAGGTTGGGAAATGCTCCTTTGCCGGGCCGGTTCCCCCTTCCAGCACGGTCCGTTACTTGGTAAAAGTATAGCACGCCCCGGGCGTCAAAGCAACAGAGCTGTCTTTTCCTTTGGGCTTAATTTGGCCCTGAGGCCCCCGGTATTGACAGAAAAAAGGCAGTCCTGTACAATCATAACAGAAAATAAAAAAGGATCAGGCCGGAGAATAAATGCATGACGGAAGCGGAGGCGCGAAGAGTGGACCAGATCATCATTCACGTAGATATGGACGCTTTCTACGCCTCCGTTGAGATCCGGGATGATCCCGCCCTGAAGGGCAAGCCCCTGATCATCGGTTCCCTGCCGAATGAGCGGGGCGTGGTGGCTACGTGCAGCTACGAGGCCCGGAAATACGGCGTGCATTCCGCCATGAACATCAAGGAGGCCTATCGGCTGTGCCCCTCGGGGGTTTTCATGCACCCGAATTTTGAGAAGTACCGGGCCGTTTCCAATCAGCTGCATGATATCTGGAACGCCTACGCCTCTGCCGCCGAGACCATCGCCCTGGACGAAGCGTATCTGGATGTGACGGAAAAGGCGGGCACCTGGGAAAACGCCTGCCGGATCGCCCGCACCATCAAGCGCCGTACTTTGCAGGAGCTGGGCCTCACCTGCTCCGTAGGCGTGGCCTATTCCAAAACCGCCGCCAAAACCGCCAGCGAGGAAAAGAAACCGGACGGCTATTTTGAAATCCCCACGCCCCAGGCCTTTGTGGCCCTGATCCTGGATCGGGACGTGGGGGTGCTTTATACCGTAGGGAAAAAGACGGCGGAAAAGCTGAACCGTTCGGGCATCCGCACCGTGCGGGATATCCAGGCAAGGCAGGAGGAAGTGATTCGTCTGCTTGGCAAGCAGGGCCAATGGATCGTGCGGCAGGCCCTGGGCCAGGACGATCGGAAGGTGATCGCCTATAAGCCGGAGGACGCTAAATCCATCAGCCGGGAGCTGACCTTTCAGGAGGACGTCAGCGATTTTGATTTCCTTCGGGACGTGCTTCTCCTGCTGTCCATGAGCGTGGAAAGGCGGGCGGCCCGGGTGGGGCTGTACGGCGAAGGGGTGACGCTGAAGGTGACCTACGCCGATATGAAAAGCATTTCCCGCTCCCGCCTGATCCCCTCCACCCGCTCCGCCGCCGTCCTGTATGAGGAAACGGCGCGCATGCTGGAGCAGATTCCCCAAAGGCCCGTCCGCCTCATCGGCGCGGGGGTCTATCATCTGACCCACGAGCAGGTGCGCCAGCTGCGCTTCGACGAACCGTTAAACCCCGAACAGGGGGATGCCGTTGCGGCGGAGCTGCAAAGGCTGCAGCGGCGCTACGGCTTGGATTTTGCCGGGCACCTGACCCAGATCTTTCAGGGAGAAACGCTGTATAAAACCGTGGAATACATGCGGCGGCATCGGTGACGAGCCCGCATTGCCCGAAAAGCCGATCAGCTCCACCGCGCCCGGGGCGAGGCGACAGCGGTTCACGCTTCGGGGGCTATAGGGATTGGGCGCCAAAACAAAGCCTTCCTTCAGGCGATTGCAGCGCCGCTCCCAATCAAAGGCCGGGGTATCCGTGCGCTGGCCTGTGTTGATGCTCCTGGGTTCAGCCTCCGAAAGCGGCGTTTTTACGGCTGCTCCGCCATGATCTGCTCCACCAGGGCCCGCTTTTCATACAGAACGCAGCCCCCGGCGTGATCCTCCAGCAAGACTCCGCTTTCCCGCAGGGTGCGAAACAAACGGGACTGCATGGCCTGCCGCAGGGAGGTATCCCGCACGTTGACATCGGAATAGGGCGAGAAGGGGCAGGGCTCGGCCCCGCCGTGGGAATTGATGTGGAAAAAGCCTCTGCCCGCCGCCACGCAGCCGCCGGAGCTTTTTTCATCCCCGGGGAAGGAAATATACACCATTTCGGGATGCTCCTGCCGCAGCCTGATGATTTCGCCCCGCAGGTATTCCCGTTCCTCGTCGCCGGGGGCCAATTCCCGGCTTTCCTCCGTGACCGGCACGAATTCCACAAAGATCACCGCCTTGCAGCCCCGATCCGACAGCTTTTTCAGGAAACCCGCCGAGGATACCTCCCGGATGTTTTCCGTGGTGACTGTCACTGACGCGCCGAAAATCAGCCCCCGGCGATGAAATTCATCCATGTTGGCGATGAGCCGGTCATACACGCCCCTGCCCCTTCTGGCGTCGGTGATCTCCTTTTCCCCTTCGATGCTCATCATGGGGATCAGGTTGCGGCGCTTATCGAACAGGTCAAAATATGCTTCGTCCATGAAGGTGCCGTTGGTGAAAATGGGAAAGAGGATGCTGGGCTTTTTTCCCGCCGCTTCGATGATATCCCGCCGCAGCATGGGTTCTCCCCCCGCCAGCAGGATGAAGCTGACGCCCAGTTCGTCCGCTTCCTCGAAGATTTTCAGCCATTCCTCGCTCGTCAGCTGCCGCACGGGCTCGGCGTCCACCGTGGCGTGGTTGCAGCGGGAATAGCAGCCGGCGCAGTGCAGGTTGCATTGGCTGGTGATGCTGGCGATGAGGAAGGG
>CAJOPV010000135.1 GCA_905236495.1 uncultured Christensenellaceae bacterium | reverse complement strand
GGAACCCATCCTGGAAATGATCGCCAAGGCCATGATGTCCTCGGCGGATATCATCGACCCTTCCGTTACCTGGATTCCCAAATCCCTGTCCTTCGATAATCTTAGGGTGGCGGCCCAGGTATTGAAATTAGGAGAAACGCTGAAAAACTCCATCCTGTTTTCCGGGGGCCTGGCCCTGGCCCAAACGGTAGTTTCCGCCATGACGGCCTACGCCCTGTCCCGATTCGATTTCAAAGGAAAGCGGATCTGGTTCGTGATGATCATCCTCACCTTTATCATGCCGGTGCCGGTTCTCATGGTGCCCCGGCTCATGATGCTGGTGACAGCGCAAAGCGCCACGGGGATTCAGCTGGTGGGCACGATCATTCCTCAGGCTGCCATGGCAGTATTGGGCCAAGGCGTTTATTCCGCCGTGCTGATCCTGATTTTCTATACTTCATTCAATATGATCCCGCGGGTGCTGGACGAGGCGGCGGAAATCGACGGCGCCTCCGCCTGGCGGGTCTTCTGGTCCATCGTGGTAAGGATTTCGGGCAGCACGATCTTGGTGGTGTTCCTGTTCTCCTTTGTGTGGAATTGGAATGAAACCTATATCACCGGCACGCTTTTGCGCGGCAATCTGTCGCTGCTTCCCGCCAAGCTGGATATGTTCAACAGCGAATTTGAGAGCGCCGCCTCCGCTGTGGGCGGAGCGTTCCGGCTGAACGAGGCGTATAAAATGTCCGCCACGCTGATTTCCATTTCACCCCTGGTGCTGCTCTACGTGTTCGTACAGCGGAAATTCATTCAGGGCATTGAAAATACGGGCATAACGGGAGAGTAAAAATGAGCAATTACAAAAAAGCAACATCCTTGATCCTTTTGACCGCGCTGCTGTGCGTATCCGCTCCCGCCCGGGCGGGGGGACTGCCCCGGAATGAGGATGCCTTCCATACGGGGCAGGACGTGTCAGACGCCTATGTGGACCCGGAAAAGTACGCTTTGGACGAAAGCCTGCTCAAAGCCGTGGGCTTTGATTACGATTACGAAAGTCTTACTTATGAATTGGTCTGGGCGGAGGAGTTTGACGCGGATGGAAAGCCGGACGCCGCCCATTGGCGCTACGACACCGGGGGCGGCGGCTGGGGCAATAACGAATTGCAATACTACACCCCCGGCGACAACGCGGAAATCAAGAACGGGGTATTGACCATCGAGGCCCGGAAGGAGCGCATGGGCGGGCGGGATTACACCTCCTGCCGGATGGTAACCAGGAACGCGGGCGATTGGCTCTATTGCAAAGTGGAAGCGCGGGCCAAGCTGCCTGTCGGCCGAGGCACCTGGCCCGCGATCTGGATGCTGCCCACCGATTGGGCCTACGGCTCCTGGCCCGCGTCGGGAGAAATCGACATCATGGAGCACGTGGGGTATAATCCCAACGTGATCGTGCAAAGCGTGCATACGAACCGCTATCACGGCGCGTCGCCCAAAAACCACAGCCTGCGGGTGCCGGGCGTCTGCGAGGAATTTCACACCTACGGCGTGGAATGGCTGCCCGATCAGCTCATTTTTTCTGTTGACGGTCAAAGGACCTGGACGTACAAGCCCACGGATTATACGGTTTCACCCACCAAGGACGTATGGCCTTTCGATAAAAGGATGCACCTGCTGATCAACCTGGCCTTCGGCGGAGATTGGGGCGGCGCGGGCGGTATCGACGAAAACTGCCTTCCCGCCCAATATCAGGTGGATTATATCCGGGTGTATCAAAGCCCGGAGATCATGGCGCTGACGGGGCAAAACTGAAAAAGGACGGAGAGGGCATGAAGGACGGATATCGGCTGGTATGGGCGGATGAATTTCAGGCGGACGGAAAGCCGGACGAGAGCAAATGGAGCTTTGAGGTGGGCGGCAATTGGCATAACCGGGAATTGCAGGCCTATACCGATCACTTAAAAAACGCCTGCGTTTCGGGGGGGCAGCTGCACGTCCGCGCCGTCAAGGAACCCTGCGAAGGGCGGGATTATACCTCCGCCCGGATGACCACCTATCCCCACGCCGCGTGGCAATACGGCTATTTTGAGGTGCGGGCGAAAATCCCCTGCGGGGTGGGCTCCTGGCCCGCCATCTGGCTGATGCCCGTTGCGTCCAAGCAAGGCGTCCGCTGGCCCCTGTGCGGGGAAATCGACATGATGGAGCATACGATGGCGCACCCTGACGAATTGGTGTATAGCCTGCATTCCGAGAAGATCAATCATATGCGCCCCCTGGATCAGCAGCGCTCCACCGCGGTTTACAGCCCCGGCGCGTCCAGAGAATTTCGGGTGTACGGCCTGGAGTGGACGGAGGATCATATTGCCTATCTGCTGGACGGCAGGGAGGTGTGCCGCTACGAGCGGAATGGCGCGCGGGATGCGGAAACCTGGCCCTTCGATCAGCCGTTTTTCCTCATCCTGAACATTGCCGTGGGGGGCTTCATGGGCGGCCCCGTGCGGGACGAGGATCTGCCCTTTGAAATGATCGTAGATTACGTTCGGGTATATCAAAAAGCGTAAACGACGGGAAAGGCGATGGGGATGAGCGGTTTTTTGCATCGGGACGGACGCAGGATCGTGGACGGCAGCGGGAAGGAAATGCTGCTGCTGGGCTGGGGCCTGGGAAATCTGTATGTGAAAGAGGGCTATATGTGGGGCGCGTTCAACACGCCCCGGTTTGACCGTTCCCGCAGGATCGAGCAGGTGATCGAGGAACTGACGGGGAAGGAATACGCCCGGCGTTTCTGGCGGCTTTTTCAGGAACGGTATATCGCCGAATCGGATTTCCGGGCCATGCGGGAGGCAGGTTGCAATTCCGTTCGTATCCCGCTGGATTTTCGCCAGTTCATGGAAGAGGGCGAAGGCATCGTCTGGCGGGAGGAAGGCTTTACAGAGCTGGAACGGCGGATTGATCAATGTGAACAATACGGCTTGTACGTTTTCCTGGATATGCACTGCGCCCCCGGCGGGCAAACCGGGGCAAATATCGACAACAGCGTGGACGACCGGCCCCGGCTGTTCATGGATGCGGACAATCTGGAAAAATCCGCGGCGCTGTGGCGACGGCTGGCAAAAATGAATCGGGACCGGGAAATCGTGGGCGGCTATGATCTGCTGAACGAGCCCCTCGCTCCCGGCGGCTGCGACCATCTTATGCCCGTACTGGAACAGCACTATCGGGATCTGATCCGCGCCATTCGAGAAGTGGACGCCAATCATCTGCTGAGCATTGAGGGCGCCCATTGGGCCACCGATCTGCGCATTTTCCGGGAGCGATTCGATGAAAACATGGCTCTGCATTTTCACCGCTACGCCGGAGGGCCGGATTTATCCAGCCTGCAAAAATATCTTGACAAGGCGGAGGAAATGAACCTTCCCCTGTGGCTGGGCGAATCGGGCGAAAACGACAGCGAATGGTACGCCGCCCTGTATCCCCTGTCTCTTCGCCTGGGCATCGGCGTCAATCTGTGGCCCTGGAAAAAATTGAACTGCGCCAATTCCCCTTATTCCATAAGAAAGCCCAAGGATTATGATTTGATCCTCGGTTATGTGCAGGGCGGGCCCCATCCGGGCTTTGCCCGGTCCCGCCGCATTTTGGATGAATATTTGGAAAACGTCCTGCTGGAGAACTGCGATCTCAACGATGCGGTGATGCGTCACGTGCTTCGCAGGCCGCCCTTTTCGCTGTATGCCGTCGATTTTGACGAGCTGCCAGGCAAAGGCGTTTCCTACAGCGGGTCCGCTTTTCCCGGCCAGGATGATTACCGAAAGAACACGGGCATGTGCATCTGCCACGACCGGGAACTGCGGGAACCCCGTTTCGCCTTTGACAGCCAATGGGACCGTTTCGTTTTATGGCTGCACGAGGGAGAATTTGCCGCCTATACGATCCAGGCAAAGGGCGCCGTCGCTTGCCGGATTCAATACGCCGCCTCCGCGCCGTCCGTGCTGGAAATATCCGCAGGCAATGAACGGGCGGCCGTGGAATTGACAGCGGAGGGTTCCCATGCCTCAGCGCCGCTTTCCCTGCCGAATCGGGAAGGCGCGTCTGCCATCAAAATATCTATGAAACGGGGCGCGGCGCAAATCAAGAAAATCACGTTTTGCCCGCCGTCTGCCGATTGACGTGGCGTTTCGCCGCGCTTGCCGTTTTATACTAAGTCAAATCTAAAATAATTCCAGGATTCGGGATGGATTTTTCATTCTGGCTAAGCTGAATGAAGCGAGGCGTAGCAGCGCTACGTTGACCGGAATGAAGCAACGCCAGAATGGAAAAGACGCCCGAAGACGGAATGATTTTAGGTTTGAATT
>CAJOPV010000134.1 GCA_905236495.1 uncultured Christensenellaceae bacterium | reverse complement strand
GGCGTCCACCGTGGCGTGGTTGCAGCGGGAATAGCAGCCGGCGCAGTGCAGGTTGCATTGGCTGGTGATGCTGGCGATGAGGAAGGGTGGGATATGCTCGCCCCGGTCCTCCGCCTTCCGCCGCTTTCTGGAGGCGCTCCGGCTGGCGGCGGCGAATTTCGCCATAAAAACGCTTTCCCGCGGGTCCTTCAGCGTGGCCTTCACGGCCTCCGATACCACCCGCTCCACGCCTTTGGTCATGTACGCCTGCATGTCAAAAGGCTTTTCTTCGCTCATCTGTTTTTATCTCCTTTCAGGCGCTGTCCATTTTTACAGATCAGCCATCCATCTTTACAACGGATTCCTTATTTGCTATGATTGTACTGGATGAGGATTCGTCTGTCAATGGCTGAAGAAAAGCGGATCAACAAAGGAAAAGCGGAGCGCAGGAAGGGAAAATATGTCTCAAAATTGTCCGTGGGGCGCGCAATGCGCCCCGAATAAGCATGGGGCCAAACGGAAGCTGCCGACGCGGGTGGAATGTGCGCTGACGGGGCAGGGGAAGAGCCGCGGCCCAGCCCGGGGCAGCTGATCACATGGAAGATCGGGAAGGAGGCACACTGATTTGAAAAGCGAAACGTCCTCGACCCCCGCCCGGGAGCTGCTTGCGCCCATCCGCGCCGGGTGGAACCTGGGCAACACCCTGGACGCCGTGAAGCGCGGCGCAAAGCCCGGGGAATACGTGCCGCCCCGGGAGGCGGAAACCGCCTGGCATAACCCGCCCGTCACCCGCACCATGCTCCGCGCCGTATGCGACGCGGGCTTTGGTGCGGTCCGCCTGCCCGTCACCTGGGCCCAGCACATGGATGGGAACGGCCTGGTGGATCCGCGGTGGATGGATCGGGTGGACGAGGTGGTCCGCTGGGTGCTGGAGGAGGGCATGGTCTGCTTTCTGAACGTGCACCACGACGCGGGCGCCCATGGCTGGCTGCAGGCCACAGACGCCTGCCACAGGGACTTTGGGGCGCGTTTCGACGGGCTCTGGAGGCAGATCGCCGCACGGTTCCGCGATGCCGGGGAACACCTGGTATTCGAGGCGTTCAACGAGATGCTGGACGGCAGGGAGCATTGGACGGAAACGGAGGACGCCGCCGCCTACGCGGCCCACAACCGCTGGCATCAGCGCTTTGTGGATACCGTGCGGGCCTGCGGCGGCGAAAACGAGCATCGCATCCTTTCCCTGCAAACCTATTCCGCCGGGAATTCAGCCCGGACGCTTTCCGCCTTTTCCATGCCCCGGGATCCCGCGCCGGGCCGGATCATCCTGCAAACCCACAATTACGATCCCCAGGGCTTTTGCTGGCTCCGGGCGGAGGGCCGGGAGCTGCGGGATACCTGGGGGACGGCGGAAGATTATCGGGAAATCGACACATTGTTTTCCGATCTTGCCGCGTTTTCCGAAAAGCACCGCGCCCCCCTCGTCATCGGCGAGTTCGGCTCGGAGGATAAGCAAAACACCCCGCAGCGGCAGAAGCATGCGGCTTATTTTACGGATAAAGCCCGGGAGGCCGGCATCCTCTGCTTCTGGTGGGACTGCGGGCATTTTTCCCTCTTCGACCGGCATGAGGAAAAGCTGATCCGCCCGGAAATCGCAAAGGCGTTGGTTTGATATTTCTTTTGCGCAAGGCGTGGCCCTGTGTCATAATAGCCACGAGGAAATCGTTTCATTCGCATCATACAGAAAAGAGGAATGCCCCATAGGGGTACAAACAATCAACCGAATAGCCGAAGCTGAAGGGATCAATGAACAGCTGAAAGCCTCCGATCAGCCGGGGTGGGTTTCCCGGATGAATTGCATCCATCAGCGCGCTGAGGAAATCATACTGGATGAACTGATCTTTGCCTGAATCCGAATCGCCGTCTCTTTGGAGGCGACTTTTTCGTGTGTTACACCAACTTAACTGTTATGCTATGAAGGGTGATTTATTGCTCCACCAACTTGTTCGTGAATTATCTGCGGGCGATAAATCGTCCCATACAGTGTCACTCAACCTTGAAATACGTTCAGTATTCCTGCGGTTTCGTTCCT
>CAJOPV010000133.1 GCA_905236495.1 uncultured Christensenellaceae bacterium | reverse complement strand
TAGCTGGTATCCCGAAGGTGAGGCGGCACGGGGCCGAAGCCGCCGCCCTCCGCATCCGCCATGGCGGCGTCGATAGCCATGACGACGGAATTGGATTTGGGGCTGTTGCATACCGCCAGGATGGCCTGGGTCAGGGGCAGCTTGGCCTCCGGCATGCCGATCATTTCCAGCGCCTGCATGGCTGCCACCGCCTGCAGCATGGCGGCGGGGTTCGCCAATCCCACGTCCTCGCTGGCGTGGGCCACGATGCGCCGGGCCAGCATCCGGGGGTCCGCCCCGGCGTAAAGCAGCCGGGAAAACCACAGAAGCGCCGCGTCGCAGTCCCCGCCCCTGAGGGACTTGCAGAAGGCGCTGAGCATATCATAAAACAGCGTATCGTCGCAGCGTATGATGGGCTTCTGGATGCTTTCCTCCGCAATGGGCAGCGTGATATGGATGCGCCCGCCCACGGTGGGGGTGGTGAGGGCCGCCAGCTCCAGGGCGTTCAGCGCCGTGCGCACGTCCCCGTTGGCGATAAAGGAAATATGGTGCAGCGCGTCCTCGTCCAGATCCACGTTCATGTTCCCCAGGCCCCGTTCCCGATCCTCGCAGGCCCGCTTGAGCGCTTTTTCCACGTCCTGCCGTGTCAGGGCCTCGAAGGCGAAAATGCGGCAGCGGGATACGATGGCGGGGGTCATGGAGATCATGGGGTTTTCGGTGGTGGAGCCGATAAAGCGGATCAGCCCCTCCTCCATGGCGGGCAGGATGGAATCGCTTTGGGCTTTGCTCCAGCGGTGGCATTCATCCAGCAGAAGATACGTGGCCTGCCCGTACAGCGCCCGGCGGTCCGCCGCCTTTTTAAGCTCCTCCCGAACATCCGAAACCCCGGAGGTGACGGCGTTCATTTTGACAAAGGCCGCGTTGGTCTGGTGAGCGATGATGGAGGCCAGGGTGGTTTTGCCGCAGCCCGGAGGGCCCCAGAAGATAGAGGAGGTGAGCCTGTCCGCCTCGATGGCCCGGCGCAAAAGCTTCCCCTTTCCCACGATATGCTCCTGCCCGAAAAACTCCTCCAGCGTCCGGGGGCGCATCCTGTCCGCCAGGGGCGCGCCGGAGCGCTCGTTTTGCTCAAACAGCGTCATGCCTCGTCCTCCGCTACCAGGGAAATGATGTCCCTGCCCTCGCCCCAGCGCAGGATGTGGGGCCTGTCCCCCACTCCCAGGGTCAAATGCAGGGCGGCAATGCCAAAATCCAGGTCGGCCCCAAGCCCCCCTTTGCTGAGCATCAGCGTGCGCCCGGCGTAGGAAAGCCGCCAGGGCTGCCGGTTCATGGCGGAAGGGGCCCTGCGCACGCACTCAGCGGCATTATAGGCCCACAGGGGCCATTGGGCCGGGTCACCGGCGCAGATTTCGGTCAGCTTCTTTCGCTTGCCGCCCTCCCCCTGCTTTTCCGCGGGGAGCCCCAGGGGCGTTACCGCCAGCACCTTTTCCCCTTCCTCCAAGGTCAGGTGGGCAACACCGCTCCGCTTAAAGCTCATCACCCAGCACGTGCCCACCCCCAGGGCCGACGCTTCCAGAATCAGGGCCTCGCCGCTGATGCCGGCGTGCAGCGTCGCATGAGGGTCTTTTCGCGGATCGGCGATGATGGCGGCAAAGCGGTTGGTGCCGCTGATCTGCTCCACGAAGGGCAGCTTCCTGAATATCAGCGCGCTGGGGGCCTCCCCCAATATGATCCGCACCCCGGGCAGGCACACCCGGGCGGCGGCGTAGTGCAGGGCGCTGAGCTGCTCCGCCGTGGGCACGTCAAGAAACGCACGCACGCTGCGGCGCTGGGCCACGGCATCCAGCCATCTTTCTCTCTGCGCAGGGGCAAAAAAGCCGTTCAGGGCGCAACGATCCATAAGCATCACTCTCCTGACCGTAGTGTATCACTTCGGGGCCCATCCGTCAACGCGGAGGCCTTTTCCTTGACATTCTTCCCGTCCGCGCCTATAATTGCTTTCATTCAAACAAAAGAAAGGGGAGGCAGCATGTTTTCCATCGCCTTGAGCAACGTATTGCTGACGCTTTTGTATATCCTGCCGGGCTACCTGCTGTGCCGCTTCAAAAAGGGCTCGGCGGAGCATCTGCCCACGCTGTCCGCGGTGCTGGTGTATATCCTGTCCCCCTGCCTGCCCGTCTCCGCCTTTTTAAACCTGGATTTTTCCTGGGGCGCCCTGGGGGATCTGGGCCTGTTTTTCCTGATGACCTTCGCCCTGCAAAGCGCCTTCATGGCGATCCTGTACGCGCTTTTTCACCGCAGATACGCCGACGCCCGCTACCGGGTGCTGAATATCGCCGCGGTGCTGGGCAACGTGGGCTTTTTCGGCATCCCCATCATCACGGCTTTGATGCCAGATCAGCCCCAGGTGGCGGGCTATGCCGCCGCTTATATCATTTCCATGAATATCCTGGTATTCACCATGGGCGTATTCTGCTTAACAGGGGAAAAGAAATACATGAGCCTGCGCTCCGCTTTTCTGAACCCCACGGTGCTGGGCTTTGCGGTGGCGCTGCCTTTGTACCTAACAGGCGGGCGGCATTACCTGCCGGAGATGCTTGTCAGCGCCATTCATCTGCTGGGCAAAATGACGACGCCCATGTGCATGATCATCCTGGGCATTCGGCTTGCGACGGTGCCTTTCCGTTCGCTTTTTGAAAAGCCCTTCGTGTATGGCGTCGCGTTGGCAAAGCTGATCGCCTTTCCGCTTTTCTGCTATGCCTGCGTGTATTTCCTGCCTTTGTCCCTGCCCTTCAAGGCCAGCATCCTGATCCTTTCCGCCGCGCCCTGCGCCTCCATCATCTTTAACCTGGCGGAATTGCACCGCAGTGAAACACATTTCTCCGCCAACTGCGTGCTGGTGAGCACATTGCTCTGCTTCCTCACCATCCCGCCCCTGGCGCTGCTGATCTGACCGCTTCCTCGGCGGCCCGGCGTGCCATCTGCCAGCCGTAGCCCCGGCGCACCAGCGCCCGGGTTATTTTTTGCGGATCGTTTTGAAATTTCCGCTTCATTTTCATGGCCTGATCCCGGGCCCGGGTGTATTCTTCCTCCTCCGGCAATTCCTCCAGGGCCTGCTGGGCCTCTTCCTCCCCGACGCCCTTTCGCCGAAGCTCCTGGGCGATACGGCCCCGCCCGTACTTTTTCGCCCGGCTCTCCACCCATTCCCCGGCAAACCGCCCGTCGGATACCAGATCGTGAAGGGAAAGGGTTTCCATCACCCGGGCAATGGTGGCTTCGTCGTAGCAGGCCCGGCGCAGCCGCCCGCTTACCTCTTTTTCGCTCCGCTCCCGCAGCGCCAGGTATTTGACCGCCATCTCCAGCGCGTGAGGATAGCCCCGCTGCCGGATAAAGAGGCGGTACGCCTCCGGGTCCGTTTTCTCCCCCACCCGCAGCCGCCGCTCCAGATACACGGCGCTGGGGATTTTCAGCACCTCGCCGGACAGCATCTTCACCGTCGCCACTCCGCCCCGGCGGGTGATTTCCGTCACCTGATCCATACGTCCTCCCGAAATACAAGCCGGATCATATCTGCGTTCAGATCCGCCAGCACCCCCCGCCGGGCTTCGCTGGCCCCAGCGGTGAGCAGCGCGTAGCCCCTGCCTGCCTCCGGGTCGAAAAACAATCCGTGCACTGCCCCGTAGGCCATGCCCTGGTGCCCGTACAGCGTGCGGGGCGAAAGCTTTTCATCCCTCAGGATAAACGTGCCGATCCCCTGCCACAGGTTTTTCGCCCGTCCCGTAAAGGGGGATACGCCGGTCCGCATGTCCTGAAGGCTTTCCTTTTTCAGAAAGCCGATCCCCATCCCCGCCGCCCCGATCTTCGCCAGGTCGGAAACGGAGAGGCACAGGCTGCCGTGGGCCAGGTTGTAGTGGTGCTCCGCGTCCCGGCAGGGTACGGGCAGGGGCTTGCCCTGCCGCTGGGCGCCGTTGAAGTTGGGGGTTTTGCTCTTTGGCAGGATGCGGTAAGCGTCCGCCAGCGTCCCCTGCGCCTTCTGGGGATAATAGGTCGCCGTCACCCCCAGGGGAGAAAAGACCGTTTCCTGCATCAGCGTCTCAAAATCCCCATACGCGGCCTCCATCACCGCTCCGGCGATGCCGCCCCCCAGGTTGGAATACTCCCAGCCCTCCCCCGGCAGATGCGGGGCAAAGCTATCCCCTGCCAAAATTTCAGAAAGGCCCATTCCCTGCCCGATGCCGGCATTGTAGGCCCTCCCGTCCCGAAGCCCCGCCGTATGGGTCAACAGCATCCGCAGCGTGATGGGCTTATCCGGGGCCTTGGGATGGCGCAGAGAGAAGGGAAGATAATCGTTCACATCCCGATCCAGGTCCAGGCCCCGTTCCCGGAGCTTCATGGCCCCCAGGGCTGTCACGAACTTGCTCACCGACGCGCAGCGATACACGGTGCGTATTTCGGCGGGCACGCCCCGGCGGGCGTCGCCGAAGGCCAGCGTGCCTGCAGCCCCCTCCCCATCGAACAGGCACAGGGACGCCCCCACGCAGCGGTTTTTCCGCAGGATCGCTTCTGCCCGGCGGGCCCATTCCTCCGGCAATCTGCTTTCCCGGATCCGGCCCCCGGGCGGCAGCCCCTTTACCGCCAGGCGATACAGGCCCCAGTTTTTCATGCTTCACCTCTGTATAAAAAAACCCATCCGGGGCATGATGAAAATATCACCGAAAAAGGAGGAGATCATCATGCCCAACCAACAGGGCTGCGCCCTCACCACCAAGGACCTGAGCGTTCTGGAGGATCAGCTGACCCACGTAGCCACGGCCTGCCGCATCGCATCCAGCTACGCAAACCAGTTCCAGAACCCTCAGCTTAAAAACCTGGCGTCCTCCGTGGCCCAGCATCACCGTCAGCATTTTGACGCCATCCTGGGCTTCCTGAACGGCTGCCAGTAAAAGAAGGAGGAATGCACGATGCCCCAGAATCAAACGAACAACGCTTCCCAGCCCCTGACGGATCAGGAGCTGGCCTTCGATCTGCTCTACCAGGAAAAGGCCCTCATGGCGAACATCACCAGCGAAACACTGGAGGCCAGCCAGCCCGGCATGCGACAGGTGATGAACGACTGCTACCTGCAAATGGGCCAGGACCAATTGGATATCTTCAACGCCATGGCCCAGCAGGGCTGGTATCCCGTGAAGCCCGCCGCCGCCCAGGACGTGCAGACCGCCAAGGACAAGTATCAGCAGATGCGGGGAACGCTGTAAGGAACGGAAAAACGAAATAAAGCGAGGGGAACCATCTTTCCGAGGGGAGAAACGGTTCCCCTCGTGCTTTCCCTTAAGAAAGCCAGCTCAATGAAGCCGTGCTCCGCCGGGGCGGCTGTCAGCCGTCCGTCTGTATCGGGTAAGGCTTTTCTCCCCGGTGCTTCCGATGACGAAGGATCAAGGCAATCCCGGAGGCAAGGCACAAGAGCAAAGACAGCGCCTGGCTCACCCGCACCGGCCCCCACATCAGGCTGTCGGTGCGCAATCCCTCGATGATCGCCCGGCCCAGGCCGTACCAGCATAGATACAGCAGGGCCAGATTGCCCTTCGCCGTGACCCTTTCCCGCATCCGCCACAAAAGCAGAAAACCCATGAAATCCCACGCCGATTCATAAAAGAACGTCGCCAGGTGCCAGGTTCCTTCCACCCGCACGCCCACGGGGAAAAACTGCCAGGCGGGATCGGTGATGGCGTATCCGTAGGCCTCGCCGTTAAAGTAATTCCCCCACCTGCCCACCGCCTGGCCCAGGATCAGGGCGGGGGCCACCAGATCAGCCAGCACGAAGAAAGGCGCTTTTTTGCGTTTGGCGAAGAATGCTCCCGCGATCACCCCGCCGATCACCCCGCCGTAAATCGCCAGGCCGCCTTTCCACACATACAGGATGCTGATCAGGTCCTGCCGGTACATATCCCACTGAAAGGCTACGTAATACAGCCTTGCCCCCACCAGCGCCGCCGGGATCACCCACAGGGCCAGGTCGATGCTGGTATCCTTTTTGAGGCCCATGCGCCTTTCCCTTTTTAAGCACAGATACACCCCCAGCCCAATCGCCAGGGCGATCAGCACCCCATAGATATGCACCGTGCCAAACAGCATTCTTCTCCTCCATACACAGGCCGCGGCGG
>CAJOPV010000132.1 GCA_905236495.1 uncultured Christensenellaceae bacterium | reverse complement strand
TGGCGGCCACGGAGGAAGCGTTCTGCAGGGCGCTGCGGGTCACCTTGGTGGGGTCGATGATGCCGCGCTCGATCATATCCACATACTCGCCCTTCAAAGCGTCGTAGCCATAGCCGGTTTTGCGGCTGCGGCGGATATTCTCGATGATGACGGCCCCGTCGATGCCCGCGTTCAGGGCGATCTGGCGCATGGGCTCTTCCATGGCGCGAAGCACGATCTGCACGCCGGTCTTGGCATCGCCGGTGTTCCGGGCCACCAGGGGCTGCACCTTGGCAATGGCGTTCAGCAGCGCCACGCCGCCGCCGGGCACGATGCCCTCTTCCACGGCGGCCCGGGTGGCGGCCAGGGCGTCTTCGATGCGCATTTTGCGCTCTTTCATTTCGATTTCGGTAGCGGCGCCCACCTGGATGACGGCAACGCCGCCCGCCAGCTTCGCCAGCCGCTCCTGCAGCTTCTCCCGGTCGTAATCGCTGGTGGTTTCGGCGATCTGGGCCTTGATTTGGTTCACGCGGTTTTTGATCTCATCCTTATCGCCCGCGCCGTCGATGATGGTGGTGTTTTCCTTATCCACCTTTACCTGATGGGCCTGGCCCAGCATATCGATGGTGGCTTCCTTGAGCTCCAGCCCCAGCTCGGTGCTGATGACCTGACCGCCGGTGAGGATGGCGATATCCCGAAGCATTTCCTTGCGCCGATCGCCAAAGCCGGGAGCCTTGACGGCAACGCAGGTAAAGGTGCCCCGCAGCTTATTGACGACCAGCGTCGCCAGGGCCTCGCCCTCCACGTCCTCGGCGATGATGAGCAGCTTCTTGCCCTGCTGCACCACCTGCTCCAGCACCGGCAGGATCTCCTGGATGTTGCTGATCTTCTTATCGGTGATCAGAATGTAGGGGCTGTCCAGCTCGGCGACCATCTTATCGGTATCCGTCACCATGTAAGCGGAGGCGTAGCCCCGGTCAAACTGCATGCCTTCTACGGTAGTCAGCTCGGTTTTCATGGTCTTGGATTCTTCCACGGTGATGACGCCGTCCTTGCCCACCTTTTCCATGGCGTCGGAAATCAGCTGACCGATCTCCTCGCTGCCGGCGGAAATGGACGCCACCTGGGCGATGGCTTGCTTGCCGCTGATGGGACGGGAAACCTCCTTCAGGCCATCCACGGCGGCCTGGGCGGCATCCTCGATGCCCTTCTTGAGCACCATGGGGTTGGCGCCGGCTGCCAGGTTCTTAAGACCCTCGCGGACGATGGCCTGGGCCAGCAGGGTCGCGGTGGTGGTGCCGTCGCCGGCTACGTCGTTGGTCTTGGTGGCGACTTCCTTGATGAGCTGAGCGCCCATATTTTCAAAGGGGTCTTCCAGCTCGATTTCCTTGGCGATGGTGACGCCGTCGTTGGTGATGAGGGGAGAGCCGTATTTCTTATCCAGCACCACGTTGCGGCCCTTGGGCCCCAGGGTGATCTTCACGGTGTTTGCCAGGGCGTTGATGCCGCTTTCCAGGGCGCGGCGGGCGTCCTCGCCGTATTTCAGCTGCTTTGTCATAATTGTCAATCTCCTTTTTTATTTATTCTGGGGGAAACCGCTCTTTGGAGCCCAAAGAGCGGTTTCCCCCAGGCCCCTTTCCGAGAAAGGCGGCTGAGAATGCGCTCATGCTCCAAAGAATCTGTCGATTCGCTTATTCCACTACAGCCAGGATATCGCCCATCTTGACGATGATCACTTCTTCGCCGTCGATCTTCACTTCCGTGCCGGCGTACTTGCTGTAAATGACCTTCTGGCCGACGCTGACGCACATGGTGGTGGTCTTGCCGTCTACCATGCCGCCGGGGCCCACCGCCAGCACTTCCGCCATCTGGGGCTTTTCCTTGGCGGCGGAGGTGAGGATGATGCCGGATTTGGTGGTTTCTTCCGCTTCCACGTTTTTGATGACCACGCGGTCAAACAAAGGCTTGATGTTCATAAGGCTCCTCCTTGTCATTTGGTTGCTTCTCGGGGGATTGTTAGCACTCTTGATAAACGAGTGCTAAATCATCCTTGCATAGTATATTTCATAAACGGCTGAGACGCAACCGGCGAATCCGCCGATATTTTGAATGATGCCCGATTTACTGGAATTAAATCCGAATAATTGGAATTTAGACCATATTTTCTTGAATTTCCTTAAAATTTCGCCTGTTTTCATTTTTGATATGTAATCCGGCCGCGGCCTGTGGTATAATCAGCCCAGGCCGAAAGAAGAGGAGGGAAGGGCATGCTTTCCACGCTGCTGCTGGCCTGGTACGATACAAACGGGCGCACCCTGCCTTTTCGGGGCACCGGGGACCCTTATCGCATCTGGGTCAGCGAAATCATGCTGCAGCAGACCCGCACCGAAACGGTGGGGGCTTATTACGAGCGCTTTTTGCGGGCGTTCCCGAACGTGTTCGCCCTGGCGGAGGCCGGGGAAGGGGAGGTGCTCAAATGCTGGGAAGGGCTGGGCTATTATTCCCGGGCCCGGAACCTGCATAAGACCGCTCAGATCATAGCTTCTCAATATCAAGGCAAATTTCCCGCCGATCTCAGCGCCCTGCGGGCCCTGCCCGGGGCGGGGGATTACACGGCGGCTGCGGTTGCCTCCATCGCCTTCGATTTGCCTGCTCCCGCCATGGACGGGAATTTAACGCGGGTGCTGTCCCGCTTTCACGGCGTCCGGGAGGACGTGGGCCAGCCCTCGGTGAAGCGGCGGCTTCGGGAGCTGGCGGAGCAGGATATGCCCCCCGTCCGCTGCGGGGATTTTAACCAGGCGCTGATGGATCTGGGGGCCACCGTATGCGTCCCCGGCACCCCGGAATGCCCTCGCTGTCCCCTGCGGAGGCTGTGCGATGCATATTCCCGGGGGGACGCGGAGGACCTGCCCGTGAAAGCGGCGGCAAAGCCCCCTCGGGAAATCCGAATGGCGGTGGCGCTGATCACCCACGGGGACAGGATCTGGATGACCCAGCGGCAGGAAAGCCTGCTTCGGGGCCTGTGGGTGTATCAATTGACGGAGGGGAGCCTGACCGACGGGGAAAAGGCCCGGCGGGCCATGGGGCTGGAGACGGAGCTGATATCCACCCTGGGTACGGCCCGGCACGTATTCACCCATCGGGTGTGGCAAATGACGGCGTATCACCTGCAAGCGGCCTCCGGGGCCTGCCGGGAGGGCCGTTTCGTGACGCTGGATGAAATGAACGCCCTGCCTATCCCCACCGCCATGCGGGCGGCGAAGGAGTGGGCGGAGGGGCTGCTCAGGGAGGCGAAGGCATGAAGATCCAATGGCTGCCCATGGCCTTTACCGTGTGCCAGACGGCGGATGAAACGGGCATTGACTTTTCCGCGCCTTATACCTTTTTTGCCCGGACGGAGGAGGAATATTCCCTGGTGTGCCCAACGGACGCCTGCCCTCAGAATACTCTCCGGCGGGAGGACGGCTGGCGCTGCTTCCGGGTGCAGGGGACGCTGGATTTTTCCCTGGTGGGCATCCTGGCAAAAATAACGGGATGCCTGGCGGCCCAGGGCATCCCGGTGTTCGCGGTTTCCACTTATCAGACGGATTACGTGCTGGTCAAGGCGGATCAGATGGATCGGGCCCGCCGGGCCCTTCAGGAGATCTGCCTTTCCGGCATCAGATCCCCCAGGGTGATAGAGTCCAGATAATCCTGCACCATATCGTTCAGCTTTTGCCATACGGGCAGGGAGGGGCATTCCGCCCTTCGGGGGCAGGGGGCTGCGTCGGCCTCCAGGCAGGTGACGGGGGCCAATTCCCCTTCCGCCGCCCGCAGGATGCTGCCCACGGTGTAATCCTCCGGCGCCTTCGTCAGCCGATAGCCGCCGCCCTTGCCCCGGATGCCCGTCAGCATTTTTTCCTTCACCAGGCCCTTGAGGATGTTTTCCAGATACTTTTCGGATATATCCTGGCGCTTGGCAATCTCCATCAGGGGCACGTAGCCCTCTTTCTGATGCTGCGCCAAATCCACCATCAGCCGCAGGGCATAGCGCCCCTTGGTGGAAATCATGTTCATGTCCGCGCCTCCTTCTGCCGTTTCAACCCATTATACCACAAGGTAAGTGGGCTTTCAATGCCTGCGGAGAAATACAATGAAAATACGGCGCGCCCATTGACAGAACGGGCGATGCATCATATAATGCCATTAACCTATTTGAAAGGTGGGTAATTTAAGTGAAGGGAACGCCGCATTTGCCGGAGCGTATCGATTTACAGAGGCGATGTTGCCGCCGCTGACGGTTCCCTGATCTGTGCGGGGACCGCCAAGCGCGAAAGGGCGCCCCGGTTAATCCTCATCCGGCTTTTCTCGGAGGAGGCCTGGGGGAGACGCTCTTCTGCCTCAAAAGAGCGGTTCTCTCAATCAACGATGATAAATGAAGGAGGATACATCCGTGAGCCGTATTTATACTTCTGCCGATCAATTGATCGGGGGAACCCCGCTGCTGGAAATCGCCAATGTGGAAAAGGAGCTGAATCTGCGGGCCAAGGTGCTGGTCAAGCTGGAATATTTCAACCCCGCCGGATCGGTGAAGGACCGCATCGCCAAGGCCATGATCGACGACGCGGAGGAAAAGGGCCTGCTGAAGCCCGGCTCCGTCATCATTGAGCCCACCTCCGGCAACACCGGCATCGGCCTGGCCTCCGTGGCGGCGGCCCGGGGCTATCGCATGATCCTTACCATGCCCGAAACCATGAGCGTGGAGCGCCGCCAGCTGTCGAAGGCCTACGGGGCGGAAATTGTGCTCACCGAAGGGGCCAAAGGCATGAAGGGCGCCATCGCCAAGGCGGAAGAACTGGCGAAGGAAATCCCCAATAGCTTCATCCCCGGGCAGTTCGTCAATCCCGCCAATCCCGCCATTCACTACGCCACCACCGGCCCGGAGATCTGGGCGGATACGGATGGCAAGGTGGATATCTTCGTAGCGGGCGTTGGCACCGGCGGCACCGTCACGGGCGTGGGCAAATACCTGAAGGAAAAGAACCCCGCCGTTCAGGTGGTGGCGGTGGAACCCGCCGCGTCCCCCGTTTTGAGCGGCGGCGCCCCCGGCCCCCACAAGATCCAGGGCATCGGCGCGGGCTTTGTGCCCGACGTGCTGGATACCGGGGTGTATGACGAGATCATCCGGGCCGACCATGAGGAGGCCTTCAGGATCGGGCGGCTCATCGGCAAGAGGGAAGGCGTGCTGGTGGGCATTTCCTCCGGCGCGGCGGCCTGGGCCGCCATCGAGCTGGCAAAGCGCCCCGAAAACGCGGGCAAGACCATCGTGGCGCTGCTGCCCGATACCGGCGACAGATACCTTTCCACCCCGCTGTTTGCGGAATAACCCCTTGCGGCAATTGCGGGGCGGCGTCATCGGGCCGCCCCGTTTTCAGCCTCTTTGCGGGCAGCTGATGGCTGCCCCTACGGAGGAACGTACAAGGTTTCGCTGACGGCAGGCGATACGATCATTCAAGCTTTACAAAAAAATCGCCGGGCGGCGCTGAAAGGCGGGCCCGGCGTTTTTTTTACTGGAGGGCGTTTTCGCCTTGAACGGCGACGCGGGGGATGGGAGGCGCGTCCTGCACGGAGGTGAGGCGGCTGATGGAGACCTCGTAGGCCACCCGGTTCATCACCGTGCCGTCGGGCATCTGCTTTTGGTATTCCCGGCTTTGGAAGCGGCCCTGCAATTCCAGGTGATCGCCCACGGAGAGGCCGGATGCATAGCGGGCGGTGCGGCCCCAGGCGATGCAGGGGATGTAATCGCTTTTGCCGAAGGCGCGGTTCACCGCCAGCATGAGATCGGCGATTTCCCGTCCGAAGGGAGTGGTGCGGAAGGCCGGGGGCTTGCAGATGGCCCCGGTGAGGCGGATCACGTTGGGGTTTTCCGCGCTGTCCGGGGGCAGAAGATGCTGGGCAAAGGCGGTGAGCAGCAGCCGCCCGGCCCCGCCCACCACTTTATTGTAGGATCGCAGCTGGCCTACGATGCACAGGTGGGTGCCGGCGGCGACTTGGCTGTTCATCAGGCGCTCGCTGACGGTGACGGGCAGCAGGTCCTGGGCCCCGGAGAGCCGGGGCACCCGCAGATCCATGCGGTAAAAATGCTCGCCAAAGACCTCGTGATCCAGCACAGGCTCGGTCTCGATGACGCCGCAGAGGGTCAGCTGGTTGTTTTCGGTATCCATTTTGTGTTTACACCTCCGGTACTGTTGTGGGCGCGGGGCGCTGGCGGCCCTGCGCGTCGATGGTGGTTTCTCCGCTCAGCAGCAGCTCCGATACGGGCACCGCGGAAAGCCCCTGCTGCTGATAGCTTTTGAGGATGGCGGGCAGCGCATCCAGGATATATTTGGCATCGTTGTGGAAGAGCACGATATCCCCGCTGCTCACGTTCCGGGTGGCCCTGCGGATCAAGTCCTCGGCGCCCCTGTTTTTCCAATCCAGGGAATCCACGCTCCATTGGATCACTTCATAGCCCGCGCCCCGGGCGGCGAGCACCACGTCGTTGTTATAATCCCCGTAAGGCGGGCGGAACAGCGCGGGCCGGCTGCCCGTCAGGGCCTCGATGTGATCGGCGACGGTGGTCAGCTCCTGCAAGATCTTTTCCCGGCTCAGCCTGCTCATCTGGGGATGGGTGGTGGAATGGTTGCCGATCTCGTGGCCCCGGGCTGAAACCGCCTGCACCAGCTGGGGATACCGCTGCACCCAGGTATCCACCAGGAAAAAGGTAGCCTTGACGTCGTACGCATCCAGGATATCCAGCAGCCTTTCCGTATTGTCCCCGCCCCAGGCGGCGTCAAAGCTGATGGCGATTTTCCCGTCGCCCCGCTCCACCGAATACACGGGCAGCTCCCGCTTCCGGGCCACCACCTCCGCCGTGCGCCCGTTCAGGGCATAGATCCCGCTGACGGCGCATAAGAGCATCGCCGCCCACAGCGCCCCCGCCGTGATCGTCCGGCTGGCCCCTCCCTGCTTCCTCATGCCTCTTTTGCCCCCTTTCCATGCCTCTACGCTATGCGGCGGGGACGCGGAATAGAAGGGGAAGCAGAGGAAAGCGGGGGAAACGCCGGTTTTATGTATATGAAAAAAAGCCGCCTCCTATGCCGGAGGCGACAAAAGAACAGGGGAAACGACGATCTTTTCAGGATGCGACAGGGTTTTCAAAATACGCTTTCAGGGCCTGATAGGTATCATCCCCCACCGCCCGGCAGAGGGCTTCGCCCTCCGGGGCCGCCTGGCTGGGTTCGACGCCCGCTTTCAGCAGAAGATCGGTAAAATACGCGCATTTTTCTTTATAGCGACGGGCCCGGTCGGCCCCCGCCGTCGTCAAGGTCAGCGCCCCGGCCTCGTCGGGGTGCACCAGCTCCTCCCGCATAAGGTGCTTGAGCGATACGCTCACCGCCGCCTTGGAGCAGCTCAGGTAATGGGCCACGTCCACAGCCCGGACGCAGTAGTAACGCTCGCTCAAAATCAAAATGGCGCTTAAGTACCGATCCAGCGCGGTGCTCTTATCCATACGCAGCCCTTTCTTTCATCAGTCGGGCCCCTGCCCTTCGCATTGGACGCGGTACTGGGTGGGGGTCATGCCCGTGATCTTTTTGAATACGTGGGAAAAATGGGCGGAGGAGACGAAGCCCGTTTCTTCCCCGGCCTGGGAGACGCTTTTATCCCCTTGGGCCAAAAGCGCCTTGGCCTTTTCGCAGCGCACGGCGTTGTGATACTGCAAAAGGGTACTGCCCGTGCGGGCCTTGAAAATGCGCAGCAGATAGCTGCCGTTCACATACAGCGCCCCCGCCACCGCCTGCAGGGAAAACTTTTCCGCGCTGTGCTCCTCGATGTACCGCCGGGCCGCTGCCACCAGCCTGTCTCCCGCGTTTTGGGCATTCTTTCCCCGGCCCACGCTTTTCGCCCCCTCCCGCCGCAAAAACGCGGCGTTCTCGACCTGAAGGTTAGTTACTTCTTACATATGTTAGCATATTTTAACTTATTGCGCCATCCCTTTTTTTAATTTGTCAATATCAGGCAAGCCGGGCAGGAGAAAAAGTCAATATCAGAATAGCGGAAGGCGGTTAGATTGTGCTAATATAGGACGGCGAGGTTAGAAGAAGCTAACGGTATCGACCCCGCCCCCGTCCATAGATGGCGGGGAAAGAAAGGAAGTTACCGGCAGGATGAAAAGAAGCAAGACGGCCTGGCTGCTGTGCGCGCTGGTGCTGGTGCTGACGGCGCTGCCCCTGGGCGCGATGGCGGATCACGCCGATTATAAGACCTGGGCCGACGCGGCGGACCGCATCGATCTGTATCTGGACGATGCCTTTGAATGCTACCTTACGGGGGACGGCTCCAAGGCCTTCAGCAACGTGAACGCCGCCTATTTCCGGGTGTATGAGACAACCGGCTTTGAGCGCCAGACCATGAGCTACATTTCCGGCCCCCGGAAAAATGCCGTGGAAATGCAGTTTTCCGCCTGCAAGGGCGCGGTGAAAAAGACGGAGCAGGACGAGGAGACCCGCAAGGAGGTCCGCGCCGCCCTGTATAAGCTCAAAACCATGATCCGGGAGGATGGCAACAAGCTGGCCCTCAAGGACGGGGAAGAGAGCAGCGCAACCAAGTATTATCTCCACGGAGAATTGGTAGATACCGACCCTTATCCCGAATACGCCTCCGATCCCAACGCTTTGGTCAAATACAAGACCTGGGCCGAAGCGGCGGCAGCGGCAAACGAGCTGCTGGATACCGCCCAGGAATCCTACGATACCGTTCAAAGCGACATGGGCAAGGATAACCTGGATAACGCCTATTACGGGGTGTATGAGGCCAGCGGACTGAGCCTGAAGATCTATACCGACCTGGGCGTGGAGGAACGGGAACGGGTGGACGGCCTGTTCCGGGACGCATGGGCCCTGTCCGCTCAGGCGGAGGGCGCCAGCAAAGAGAACGCCTATCAGGGCTGGAGCAAAAAGAAATTCGATAAAGCCATCGGCGCCCTGGAAAGCGCGCTGAATCAGAAGGCCGCCGCCCTGGATGAAATGGACCTCGCCCAGGAACCCAAAGCGGCGGACGCGGATACCGTACAGACGGAAGAGACCGCCGCCGATTCCGGCTGGCCCGTGTTCCTGGCCTCCTTCGGCATCATCATCCGGGAAGGCCTGGAGGCCATCCTGGTGATCGCCGCCATCATCGCCTATCTGGTGAAGAGCGGCAACGGCAGGAGCCTTAAGAACGTGTATATCGGCGCGGTGCTGGGTATCGTTGCCAGCTTCGCCGCCGCCGCCCTGCTGGCCTGGGTGAAAAACGCCTGGGTGGAAGCAGGCGGGCAGAGCCAGGAGGTCATCGAAGGCATCACCGCCCTCATCGCCGTGTGCGTGCTCTTCTACGTCAGCAACTGGATGATCTCCAAGGCGGAGGCCGCCTCCTGGAGCCGGTACATCGACAGCAAGGTGGAATCCTCCGTGGAGCGGGGCAGCGCCTTTGCCCTGGCCTTCACCGCCTTCCTGTCCGTATTCCGGGAAGGGGCCGAAGTGGTGCTGTTCATTCAGCCCATGCTGTCCGAAGCCCACGCCGGCATGGTGTGGGTGGGCCTGGGGGCCGCCGCGGTGGTGCTGGTGTTCATTTACCTGGCGATCACCAAGCTGTCCATCAAGCTGCCCATCAAGGTGTTCTTCACCGCCACCTCCATCCTCATGGCGATCATGTGCGTTTCCTTCCTGGGCAGCGGCATCAAGGAGCTTGCCGAGGGCAATGTGTTCGATCTGACGCTGCAGGTGCCGGGCATCCCGGAAAACGACGCGCTGCAGGTGCTGGGCATCTATCCCTATCTGGAAACGCTGGTGCCCCAGCTGATCCTGGCGGTGATCCTGCTGATCACCTTCATGATCGCTCACTACCGTGGGAAAATGGACGCGCTGAAGGCGCGGTACGAAGGGAAAGCATAACGCTGCCTCGGCCCGGGCGCTGCCCCGCAGGCTGTCCTGGCCTGGACATATGACCCGCAAGGGGACAATGAAATGAATGTAGGAGGAACAACCATGAAAAAGATTATCGCTCTGCTGCTGGCTGCCATGATGCTTTTGTGCAGCGCCGTTGCCTTCGCTGAAGACGAAGAAGCCGGTTTCGACGAAAACCCCATCGGCCCCGAAGAAGAAAACGAGCGCATCTTGCAAAACGACGTAATCACCCTGGCCGTCTCCACCGTGTATTTCCAGGCTGTGGATATGCAGCCCGCCGGCAAGGCCAAGGCCCTGGAGGATTCCAACCTGCACATCGAAGCCGATATCACCTGCATGGATAACCTGCTGGGCTTCAACAAGGGCGAATGGATCAGCGCGCTGGTGATCGACTACGTCATCAAGGACGCGGACGGCAACGTGGTTGACGAAGGCAGCTTTATGAAGATGAATGCTTCCGACGGCCCCCACTACGGCGCCAACATTTACCTGGAGAACGCCGGCACCTACTCCCTGACCCTGAGCATCATGCCCGCGGAAGATCATCTGCTGCACGTGGATGAGGAAACCGGCGTGCCCGGCCGTTGGTGGACCGAGCCCCTGGTGGAGACCTGGGAGAACTGGGACTACGCGCCCCTGACCCTGTGATCGAAAACAAACCATGAAATGCGCCCCGGCCTTCGGGCCGGGGCAATCCCGGAAAACCAAGAGACTGCTGATGTGCGATTCGCGGGGAATCGCGCATCAGCAGTATCCGCGTTCAGGGGAAATGAAAAAGCTGTGTTAATTGTCCAATATTGACCCGGATCGCCGGGGAAAGGCCCGGAAGGGGGCCTGATGGATGGGGAGGCAAGTGTATTGCTTAAGTATCTTTACATCGTGATGGAGGACCTGCTGGCGCTGACGACGCTGATGACGATGCTGTATGTGATCCAGGACCGTCTCTTCGGCGCCGCCGGACGGCGCAGCCAGAAAATCGGCATTTGGGCAGGGCTGGCGGCCTCCGCCGTCTTCGCGCTGATCCGTTCCTTCTCCTCGCTGCTCACCAGAACGGCGTCGGAATGGGCGTTTTACGATTATTTGGGCATCGTGATCTTCGGCCTTGCTTATCTGATCGCCCTCCTCATCAGGACCCATTTTGGAACAAGGCTTGCGGAATACAGCGGGAAAAAGCGCCGGGGGGATGAAATCTGCTGTGTGCTGGGGGCCTGCCTGGGGGCCTTTTTCCTGTTCAACCGCTGCCGGACCGTGATGCGGTACCCCTTCATTTTTGAAACCGTGGGCAAGGGCGTCTTTTCCGCCGAATTCTTCCTGCGGCTGGGGGGCTGGGCGGCGGCGCTGGTGCTGCTGCTTTTATACGCCTGCCTGCTGGGAAAGTGTCTGCGGGGCTTCAGGAAGCTGACGCTGCCCTGGGCGGGGCTTGTGACGGGCGTCGCGCTGTCGGTGATCCGCAACGCGGGCCGGTGCGTGGGTATCTGGGCCCAGCCCCGGGGCCTGCCCGGCTGGATGGGCTTTCCCATTAAGTACAGCGCCAAGGTGCACAGGAGCTGGGCGGTGCCCTTTTACCAGTTCACAGAAAACAGCAACCTGCTTTTGACCTTGATCCTCTCGGGGATCACGCTGGCCTTGATGATCGTTTTATTCATCCATCACACCAGGATCTGGGACCCCTATGACAATCCCGCCCAGAAGCGCAAGCTGCGTTCCCGGGCCCGGGGCTATCGCCGCCGGGCGGTGGGCGTGGCGGTTTGCCTGACGCTTGCTGTGCTGTGCCTGACGGCGGTAAAGACGTGGGCCAATCAGGTGCCCCCGCCTCCCGTGCAGGGAGAATACACCGTGGAGGACGGAAAAATCTACGTGCCCATCGAGGACGTGAACGATGGGGAGCTGCATTCCTTCAAGTACGGCAGCGTCCGCTGGATCGTGATTCGCAAGCCCAACTCCGCCAGCTACGGGGTGGGCCTGGATGCCTGCGATGTGTGCGGCGTGGATAAGGAATCCACCTACTACCAGCGGGGCGGGCAGGTGGTATGCCGCCGGTGCGACGTGGTGATGAACATTAACACCATCGGCATCCTGGGGGGCTGCAACCCGGTGCCGCTGAGCTACAGCCTGGAGGAGGGCCGGATGGTCTTTTCCCTGGAGGATATCACCGCGGCGGAGAGCCGCTTTGCCAAATAAGGGAAGGAGGGGACAAGCGTGATCTTGAGAATGATCCGGGGCGCCCTGTTCCGGCAGAAGAGCAAAATGCTGCTCATCGCCGTCACCATCGCCCTGGGGGCTTCCCTGGCGACGGGCATGCTGAACGTGATGTACGACGTGGGGGATAAGGTGAACCAGGAGCTCAAGGCCTACGGCGCCAATATCACCGTAAAGCCTAAGGATTCCTCACTGCTTCAGGATATTTACAACGTGCAGGGGGAGGACAATACCGCCCTGCAGACCTCCTACCTTCGGGAGGATGAGCTGCCCAAGATCAAAAACATTTTCTGGGCTTTTAATATCGTGGAGTTTTCTCCTTTTCTGGAATCCTCTGTCACCCTGCCGGATGGCGGCAACGTAAAGCTGGTTGGCACCTGGTTCAATCACTATCTGCTGGCGGACAGCGGGGAGGAATTCTACGCCGGGGTCAAAAACCTGCGCTCCTGGTGGGACGTGACGGCAGGCGAATGGCTGGATGAGGCGGCGGGCAACACCGAAAACGGCGTGATGGCGGGGGCGGCCCTGGCGGAAAAAGAGGGCTGGCAGCCGGGAGATACCGTGACGCTGCAGGGCGCCGCGGGCAGCCAACAGGCCGTGATCGCGGGCATCTTCGACGCCGGGGGCGACGAGGACGAATACCTGTTCGGCTCCCTGGATTTAAGCCAGGCCTTGTCCGGGCGGGATAACTGCGTAGCCTCCATCGAGGTCAGCGCCATCACCACCCCGGATAACGATTTGGCCCGCCGGGCTGCCCAGGCCCGGAACCCCCGCCTGGCCCTGGGGGCGGATTACGATATCTGGTACTGCACCGCTTATGTGGGGGCCATCTGCTATCAGATTCAGGAGGCCATCGGCAATTCCACCGCCTCCGCCGTCCGGCAGGTGGCGGAAAGCGAGGGGAATATCCTGAATAAGACCGAGCTGCTTATGATCCTCATAACCGGCCTGAGCCTGGTGGGGGCCGCCCTGGGCATTTCCAACCTGGTGACTGCCAGCGTCATGGAGCGCGCTCAGGAAATCGGCCTGCTCAAGGCCATCGGGGCCCACGACGGGCCGATCACCGCCACCGTTATGGCGGAGATCCTCATTACCGCCCTGGTGGGCAGCGTGGCGGGCTATTTCATCGGCTTCGGCTTCGCCCAATTGATCGGGCAGAGCGTGTTCGGCTCCGCCATTGAAATGAAGGCCCAGGTGATCCCCATTGTGGCGGCGCTGATCGCCCTTGTCACCATAGCGGGCAGCCTGCCCGCCATCCGCATGGTGCTCAGGCTGCGGCCCGCGGAAGTGCTCCACGGCGGGCATTGACAGGGAGGAGGATGCAGCGTATGACGAAACGCAGAATGTTTTTGAGGATGATCACCGCCTCCCTGCTCAGGCGCCGGTCCCGGATGCTGATCGCCCTGCTTTCCATCGCGGTGGGGGCCACCATCCTCTCCGGCCTGGTGACGATCTATTACGACGTGCCCCGGCAGATGGGGGCCCAGTTTAGAAAGTACGGGGCCAATATGCTTCTGATGCCCGGGGACGGGGAAGTATTGACGGCGGATAAGGCAGAAGCGGCCCTTTCCCTGATCCCGGAGGAAAGCGTACTGGGGGCTACGCCTTATCGCTATGTGCGGCTGGATATGGCCCTGAATCAGCAATCCTTCACCGCCGCCGGGACGGACTTTGAGCAGGTGCAGGAAACCAGCCCCTACTTTGGGGTAGAGGGCCGCTATCCCGTGCCCGGTCAGCGGGAGGTGCTGGTGGGCAAGGAAGTGGCCCAGAGCCTGAATCTGCGCCTGAACCGGCAGATCGATCTGACCTATCAGCTTGCCGCTGCAGAGGGCGACGCGGCGAAGGATTGGGTGCCCGGCGCGTCCCTGTCCGGCGCGGCGATCAGCGAATTCAACAATCAGCCCGTATTTATTCAGGCCACGTTGGATGAGCAGGGGAATATCGCCTCCCTCACCGTCGATGCCTCCACCCAGACGGATATCGGTCAGCAGTGTGAGCAAGAAAGCTACACCCGCCAATTCATCGGCAAGGCCTTGCCCCTGTCCGATGCCGACGTGGATACCCTCACCGGGGCCACCATGACATCCCAGGCGGTGCGGGAAGCGCTGAATACCGCCCGGCAGGAGGGCCAGGCCCTCTCCGCCGAGGAATACACCAAAACCTTTACGGTGGTGGGCATCCTGCAGACCGGCGGGGAGGAGGAAACCTACCTGTTCCTCTCCCAGGAGGATCTGGAGGCCGTCACAAGGGAAGCGGGGCGGCTGGACGTGGTGGAGCTCAGCGTCACCGGCGACGCGGAGCAATTGGACGAATATGTGAAAGCCATTTCAGAAAGCGGCCTGGGGGTGACGGCGCGGCTGGTGAAGCGGGTCACCAAATCGGAAGCGTCGGTGCTCACGAAGCTTCAGTCCCTGGTGTTCCTGGTGACGGCGGTGGTGCTGATCCTGACGATGATCTGCGTTTCCACCACCATGATGGCGGTGGTATCCGAACGGCGGCGGGAGATCGGATTGCGGAAGGCTTTGGGCGCCTCCGACGGCTCCATCCGGGCGGAGTTCCTGGGAGAGGGCATGTTCCTGGGGCTGCTGGGCGGCGTGCTGGGGGCCATATTGGGCTTCGTATTCGCCCAGGTCGTCAGCGTGAACGTGTTCGGCTCCTCCATTCTGTTCCAATGGCTGCTTTTGCCCATTACGGTGGCGGTGTGCATGCTCATTGCCGCCCTGTCCTGTCTGCTGCCCATCAAGCGCGCCATCGCCATCGATCCGGCGCTGGTTCTGAAAGGAGAATAAACCATGTCTCTTCTTGAAATCAAAAACGTATCCAAAATTTACGGCGAGCTCAAGGCCCTGGATAACGTGAGCATTCATGTGGATCAGGGGGAATGGGTGGCGATCATGGGGCCCTCCGGCAGCGGGAAAAGCACTATGATGAATATTATCGGCTGCATGGATAAGCCCACCATGGGGGAGGTGCTGCTGGACGGGGTGGATATCGCCAAGGAAAGCAGCAAGCGCCTCACCGATATCCGCCGGGATAAGATCGGCCTGATCTTCCAGCAGTTTCATATGGTGAATTATCTGACTGCCGTGGAAAACGTGATGGTATCCCAGTATTACCATTCCATGCCCGATGAGGAAGAGGCCCTGGAAGCCCTGGGCCGGGTGGGCTTAAGGGAACGGGCCCGGCATCTGCCCAGCCAGCTTTCCGGCGGCGAGCAGCAGCGGGTGTGCGTGGCCCGGGCCCTCATCAATCATCCCGAATTGATCCTGGCTGACGAGCCCACCGGCAACCTGGACGAGGCCAATGAAAATATCGTGCTGGATCTGTTCCGTCAGCTGCACCGGGAGGGCACCACCCTCATCGTCGTCACCCACGACCCGGAGGTGGCGGACGCCGCCCAGCGCACCATCGTGCTGGAGCACGGCAAGCTGGTAAAGGAAGTTATCAACGAGCATTTTGAAGCGTAAAGTTGGGGGAGTGCGGGATGAAAAAAAGGGTTTTGCCGCTTGTGATTCTTTGCCTGTCCGTTCTGATCGCCGTCGGATCCCAGACCTTCCTGTCTCCCTGCGTGCATGAGGACGGCTCCTTCGGCGCGTGCCATTGGGCGGGGCAGGCGATGCTGGGCCTTGGGTGCCTGACGGCGGTGATGGGGCTGCTGCTCCTTTTTAGGCCCGGCAGCCGAAGCGGTTTGTTTATCGCCGCTGCTGCCGCGGGGGTGCTGGGCACGCTGATCCCCGGCACGCTGATCGCCTTATGCTCGATGAGCGCCATGCGCTGCCGGGCTATCATGCAGCCCGCCATGACCCTGCTTTGCTGTCTGGTCATCCTGGCGGCGGCAGCGGGGCTGATCCTGGAGGAAAGAAAGGGCGGGAGGAAGCCATGAGCGCCGCGGGCCTGCCTTTCAAAAATTTGACGAGAAAGCCGGGGCGCACCTGGGCGCTTGTGCTGTTGACCGCCTTTTTGTCCCTTTCGCTGTTTGCCGGGTCGGTGGTGGTGATGAGCCTGCAAAGCGGCCTCAGGAGCCTGGAAGCCCGGCTGGGAGCGGATATCATCGTGGTGCCCGCCGCCGCCAAAACAAAAACGGATTTCCAGAATATCCTGCTCCAGGGCACCACCGGGGCCTTTTACATGGACGCTGGGCTGCTGGATCAGATCGCCGCCGCGGAGGGCGTGGAAAAGGCCGCGCCTCAGACGTTCCTGGCGACGCTGAAGGCGGATTGCTGCTCCTCCCGGCTCCAGGTCATCGGTATCGACCAGCAGGCGGATTTTACCGTGCAGCCCTGGATCGCCCAGAGCAGCAGCCGGGAGCTGGGACCTCTGGAGGTGGCGGTGGGCAGCGATATCTCCGCAGGCGTTGGGGATACCCTGCGCATCTATAGGCAAAGCTGCCCGGTGGTGGCTCGATTGTCTCCCACCGGCACCGGGCTGGATACGGCGGTTTACTGCTCCATGGAGACCATGAAAACGCTGCTTGAAGCGGCGGAGGAAATGGGGGTCAGCCACAAGGTCACCTCCGATAACGCGGAGGAGGTGATTTCCGCCGTGTATGTGAAGGTGGCGGAGGGCGCGTCGGTGGACCAGGTGGCCACCTCCCTGATGAGCCATCCCCGCTGGAAGGTGGCGGTGGTGCAGACCCGCAGCATGATCACCGATGTTTCCGACGGCCTGGCGGGGGTGGCCTCCGCCGTGAAGGTGCTGATCGGGGCGGTGTGGGCCCTGTCCTTTGTGATTTTGCTGGTGGTGTTCGCTCTGCTCACCAACGAGCGAAAGCGGGAATTCGCGGTGCTGCGCCTCATCGGGGCCAGCCGCCGCAGCCTGCGCCGCCTGATCCTGACGGAAACGGGCTTGGTGTGCCTGCTGGGTGGGTGCCTGGGGATCGCGGTGGGGGCGGCGGTGATCTTCCTTTTTACCGCCCTGATCGAATCCGCCCTGGGGCTGCCCTATCTGACCCCCGACGGGGGAAAAATCGCGCTGGTCGCGGTACTGTCGCTGCTGGGTACGGCGCTGATGGGGGCTCTGGCCTCCGCAAGGACGGCCTGGCATCTGAGCCGGGTGGATACCGGCAGCATCCTGAGGGAGGGCAATTGAATGAGCCTGCAAGCAGAAGCCATCAGCAAGCGGTATTTTCGCGTCACAGGCCAGGCCAATTATTTTGAGGCGGTGAAGCCCCTGTCCTTGACCCTGACGCCGGGCAGCGTCACGGTGCTCATGGGCCGCAGCGGAAGCGGCAAAACCACCCTGCTGCATATGCTTTCCGGCCTGCTGACCCCCACGAGCGGGCGGGTGCTGATGGATGATACGGATTTATACGGCTTGAAGGACGCTTCCCTGTCCCTTCTGCGGAATGAACGCATCGCCGTGGTGCCCCAGGGCCGCAGCGCGGTGGATACCCTGACGGTGATGGAAAACGTGCTTTTGCCCCGGCAGCTCTATGGCAAAATGGCCCCTGCGGGGGAGGCGGAAAAATGGCTGGAGGCGCTGGGCATCGAATCGCTTCGGGACGCCCCTGCCAGGGAGCTTTCCGGCGGCGAGCTGCGCCGCACCGCCATCGCCCGGGCCCTGGTTCAGCAGCCCCAGGCGCTGCTGGCGGATGAGCCCACCGGCGATCTGGACGATGAAAACACCCGCCTGACGCTGTCCGTTTTGCGGGATCAGGCCAAGCGGGAAAACAGGATCGTTTTTATCGTCACCCATGAGGCAGAAGCCCTGGCCTTTGCCGACGACGCCTGGAAGATGGAGGCGGGGGCGCTGCTGCCCATCGCATGAGGAAGGAGGCCAAGGCATGGATACCTTCTGGGGGCTGATGATCCCCTTCCTGGGCACGGCGGCGGGATCGGCCTGCGTGCTGCTGATGAAAAAGGAATTGAGCCGGGGCGTGCAGCGGGCCCTGACGGGCTTTGCCGCCGGGGTGATGGTGGCGGCCTCCATCTGGAGCCTGCTGATCCCCGCCATGGAGCAGGCCGGCGATCTGGAGGCGTGGAGCTTCCTGCCGGCGGCGGGCGGCTTCTGGCTGGGCATCCTGTTCCTGCTTTTGCTGGATACGGTGATCCCCCATCTGCACATGGACGCCCAAACCAACGAAGGCCCCCGCAGCCGCCTGAAGCGCACCACCATGATGGTGCTGGCGGTGACGCTGCATAATATCCCCGAGGGGATGGCGGTGGGGGCGGTGTATGCCGGGCTGCGGCTGGGCACCGCCCAGATCACGGCGGGCGGGGCCATGGCCCTGGCCCTGGGCATCGCCATTCAGAATTTTCCCGAAGGGGCCATCATTTCCATGCCCCTTCACGCCGAAGGGAAAAGCAAGGGCCGGGCATTCGGGGACGGGGTGCTTTCCGGGGCGGTGGAGCCCATCGGCGCGGCCCTCACCATCCTGGCGGCGGGCTTCATCGTGCCCGCCATGCCCTACCTGCTCTCTTTTGCCGCCGGGGCCATGCTGTACGTGGTGGTGGAGGAGCTGATCCCCGAAATGTCGGCGGGGGAACACTCCAATATCGGCGTGATCTGCTTCGCCGCGGGCTTCACCCTGATGATGGCCCTGGACGTAGCCCTGGGCTAACCGGGGAGATCCTTCCTGCCAGGGGCCGCGCAGGCCCCTTTTGCTTGCTATTTATGATAGGTTTCTCCCGCGTTGATCTTGCAGGCGCGGTAGAGCTGCTCCAGCAGCAGCACCCGGGCAAGCTGGTGGGGGAAGGTCATGGAAGAGAGGGACAGCTTTTCATCGGCCCTTTGGATCACCTGAGGGGAAAGGCCCAGGGAGCCGCCGATGACGAATACGGGGCGCTGCCCGCGCAGGTCGTAAGCCGCCAGCCGGGCGGCGAAGGCGGGGCTATCCAGCTGTGGCCCGTCGATGCACAGGGCGATGACGTGATCCCCGGGCTTCAGGCGGCTCAAAATGCCCTCGCCTTCCTTTTCCATCACCCTTCGCCGGTCGGCGTCAGAGGCGTTGGCAGGCTCCGGCAGGTCACTGAGCTCCACGATCTCCAGCTTTCCGAAACGGGAGAGGCGCTTTTGATACTCCTCCGCGGCGGCGGCGTAATACTTTTCCCGCAGCCGCCCTACGCACACGATGGCCCCGTTCATGGCGCCACCAGGGGGATCACGGCGGTGAGATCGGTCAGCACATGATCGCAGAAGGGGGCCAGGTCCGGGGTGTAGGGGATGATATCCGGGATCATGCAGACCCGCATCCCGGCCGCCCGCCCCGCCTTGACGCCGTTGACGGAATCCTCCAGCACCAGGCAGTTTTCCGGGGCTGTATGCAGCGCCTCCGCCGCCTTCAAAAATACGTCCGGCGCGGGCTTGGAGGGCAGGCCGCTGGCGGACACCAGGGCGGAGAAGAAGCCTTTGATCCCCGCCGCTTCCATGTAGGTGGCGATGGTGACAGGATCGCTGGAGGAGGCCACGGCCCGGGGGATGTGCCTTTCCTCCAGAGATTGCAGCAGCTCCCTTGCGCCTTTTTTCAGCGGGATCATCCCTTCCCTTGCCAGGCGGTTCATTTCCTTTTCAAAATCGTTGAACAGCCGCCCGGTATCCAGCGTGGGGTACAGGCCCTGATAAAACGCCGAAGACCACTGGCGGTTGGCCCCGATGGTACGGATCACGTGTGCCCGTTCGATGGCTGCCCCCTGGCGCTTCCCGCAGGATTGGATCACGTCAATGCCCACGCCCTCGCTGTCCATCAGCAGCCCGTCCATATCGAAAATCACAGCCCGGATCATTCGTCATCCACCACCGCGAAGCCGAACAGGAAATCGTGCAGCACTTCCCGGTTCTCCAGAAAATCGATTTCCTTGGTCGCCATATTGGCATAGCCGCTTTCCCAGTACTTGGTGCCGTCGGCGGGCATGCGGATATTTTCCACCGGCGCGCCCCGCAGGGCCATCGCCATGCTCAGGGCGGAGGCAAAATCCTCGCTTGTCATGTTGGTGTATAAGGTATTGGCGATGATCACGTCCAGCAGCTTTCCGGCCTGCTCCAGCGTGATATCCTTCAGGCTTTCCGCGATGGTCGTCAGCACCACCCGATCCCGGTAGGTGCGCCCGTAATCCTGGTTATCGGTATGCACGGTGCCGTCTGCGTGGAGGAAGGGCCGGGTTTCGATCTTGCGGATGCGCATATAGATCACCGCCGCGGTGCCGGACAGGTGATACACCCCGCCCCGGGAGCCCTCCAGCAGCTGGGGCTCCGTTTCCCGGGAGCCCAGGGGCAGCGAACGGAAGAGATACCGGGCCTCCCGATCCGTCAGCTCTACATCCACGCCGCCCACCGCATCCACGATGCGCTGGACCTGGGTAAAATCCATCACAATGAACTTTTCGATCTTTAGGTCGAAATGGCTGTTGACGGTATCGATCAGGGCCTGGATGGCCTCGTAATCGTTTTTCTCGTTTTTCCAGGCCCAGCCGCCGGTGCCGGTGGTGGGGTTAGCGTAGAGGAAATTATTGATCCTGCCGTATTCCCCGTCGGGCCGCAGCACCAGCATATCCCGGATGAAGCTGGTGAGCTTTACCTTGCCCTCGTTCTGGTTCACCGTCACCAGGATCAGCCCGTCGGTATTGGTATCCCATTTTTTGTCCCGGATATTGGATACCCAGGTATCCCGCATCGCATATTCGGATTGATCCAGGCAAATCAACATATAATGGTAAATGCCCTCGGGCGTGGGGGAAAGGGCCTCCTTCGCAACCAGGGGGATGGGATTCGGCCCCTCCTGGGCCAGGGCGGCGGGATACCCAGCCGTCAAAACGATCAGGAGCAGGCAGGCAATCAGGCGTTTCATGGCGTCTCCTTTTCCTCTTCGGGGAATTTCTCCAGCTTTACGCCGGTCTCCCCAAAGATTTCCAGGGTGAAGGTATCCGGGTAGCCCTGCTCATAGATCACCCGGCGGATGCCCGCGTTCACGATCATCTTGGCGCAGATGGAGCAGGGCTGATGCGTGCAGTACAGGGTGCCGCCGTCGATGCTGATGCCCAGCTTTGCGGCCTGCAGGATAGCGTTTTGCTCGGCGTGGGCGGCATAGCAGATTTCCGCGTGGGTGCCGCTTTGAATGCCCAGCTTCCGCCGCAGGCATTCGCCCTTTTCCCGGCAGGTCTTCATGCCGGCGGGAGCGCCGTTGTAGCCCGTCGTCATGATGCGCTTGTCCTTCACGATCACCGCGCCGATGGCCCGGCCCGGGGCAAAGCAGCTGGTCCAGGTGGATACCAGGCGGGCCATTTCCATAAACCGTTGATCCCACTTATCCATGGTGTTCATCCTCTCTTGTTTTGCTGGTACAGGGGCAAAAAGCTTTTCAGCAGCTTTTCTTCGCTTTGGCAGGCCAGCTGGGCTTTCGTGAGATACTCTCTTCCGTCTCCGTCCCGGGTGTCGGAAATGCAGCGGACGGCGGCGTAGGGCACTCCCATTTCGTAGCAGCATTGGGCGATGGCCCCGCCCTCCATATCGCAGGCGGCGGCGTCAAAGGCGGCGGCGATGCGCTGCTTTCTTTCCAGACCCACGATGAACTGATCCCCGGTGGCGACAGCCCCCTCCTCATAGCGGATCCCCGCCTGCTCCGCCGCCCGGCGCAGCAGAGAAATAAGGGCTGCATCGCAGGGGATGTGCACGATATTGGGGCCGGAGATCAGCCCCAAGGGGTCGCCGATGGGGGTGGTATCCATATCGTGCTGCACGGCGGACCGGGCGATCACCGCGTCGCCGATCCGCAGGGTGGGCCGCAGAGCCCCGGCGACGCCGATGTTCAGCAGCGCCTCCACCGATTCATTCAGGATCATGCCCTGGGCGCACAGGGCGGCGTGCACCTTGCCGATGCCGCATTGGGCCAGGCAAACGGGCACGCCGTACAAAAGCCCCTTCGTGTAGCGGGTAAAGCCGACGCGGGCTTCCCGGGTATCCGTCATGGCGGAGCGGAGGGCATCCACTTCCCTGTCCATGGCGCCGATGATGCCAAGCATGGGGATCTTCCTTTCTTTCTTAGGTGCGGGGGTCGAAGCGGTCGTAATAGCGCAGCAGGTTATTGCCCGCCAGATCGGTCAGCATCGCTTCCGTGACGCCGTGACGCCGGAGGGCCTCCAGCAATACGGGGAAATCCTGGGGGCCGGAGAGGCCCCGGGGTTTTGCCTCGATGCCGTCAAAATCCGAGCCGAAGCCCACGTGCTCTTCGCCTCCCAGGTCCAGCATGTGCAAAACGTGGCGGCACACCGTCTCCACGTCGGCGCTGCCGGATTCGTCCAGGAAGCCGGGGTAGAAATTCACCCCCACGTAGCCTTGGGCCTCAAAGAGGGCCCGGAGCTGGGCATCCGTCAGGTTCCGGGGATGAGGGCGCAGCGCGTCGCAGCAGGAATGGGAGGCCAGGGGCATAAGGCCCATTTCCAATAGATCGTAAAACCCGCGCCGGTTCAAGTGGCTCACGTCCGGGGCGATGCCCAGGCGGGCCATCTCCTTCGCCGCCGCCCGCCCGAAGGGGGAAAGGGGCGCGTGCTGATCCGTCACGGCGGGGGCGCCTAAGGCGTTTTCGTAGTTCCAGCACAGGGCCGCCATCCGAACGCCCCGCCGCCGCCAATCTGCCAGGAGGGACAAATCCCCCGCCAGGAGATCGCACCCCTCCACCGACAGGATAAAGGCGCATTCGTCTTCCCGGGCGTCCCGGTAATCCCCGATCCGCTTCCAGCCCCATCGCTCCAGCTTTTCCGCCTGGGCGAACATCTTTTCAAAGGCCCGGCGGATGCGCCGCAGATCGGGGCTGGCCCCTACGTACAGCGCCAGGGTCTGGGCGCTGACGCCGCCGCGCTCTGCCCTGTCCTTCGTCACGTCGCAGGGGCGGCGGGGGTGCAGGGCCAGGGAATAGAGGGTGTCGGCGTGGGTGTCAAACAGCAGCATGGGCGCCTCCGGCAAAGAGAAAATGCTCTACTCAGTATATCATATTCGCTGGATCAGGACAACGCCCGGAGGACGTAAACTTTTCTTCAGGAAACTGTAATATTTTGGTAGCCAAGGCTTGCATCCGGATGGCGGAAACGGCGGATCAGGGGCCGCGATTTGTGCAATTTATTCATATTGGCACAGAAAACAGGCAATATTTCGTCAAAAAAGCAATCTGGTAATCCTGAAAGGATTATGCTATAATACCTTTAGATTGGTTATTGCCTGTCTTATGGCCGCCCCAAGGCGGAGATAAACAGAATAGATGTTCAAACGATCGGATCGTTTTCTTCATGCAATCACCGATAGTGAAAGGAGGCCTTTATGGCACAGGATAAGAAGCTGCGGATCATCCCCCTGGGCGGCGTGGATGAGATCGGCAAAAATTTGACGGTACTGGAATATGAGGATGATATCCTGGTGGTGGACGTAGGCTCTATCTTCCCCAATGAAGATATGCTGGGCATCGATCTGGTGATCCCGGACGTGACGTATCTGGTGGATAACAAAGATCGGGTGCGGGGCTACGTATTCACCCACGGGCATGAGGATCACATCGGGGCCACCCCCTATGTGCTGCAGCAGGTGCCCGCCCCCATCTGGGGCACAAGGCTGACGCTGGCGCTGATCGATCTCAAGCTGCGGGAGCATCGGGTGAACGGCATCCAGATGAACCCCATCGTGCCCCGGGACGAAGTGAAGATCGGCAAATTCACGGTGAAATTCGTGAAGGTGAGCCATTCCATCCCCGGGGCCTGCGCCCTGATCATTTCCTGCCCCGCCGGGGTGGTGGTGCACTCCGGGGACTTCAAGATCGATTTTACCCCCGTGGATGGCGAGATCACCGATCTGAGCTCCCTGGCGGCTGCCGGGGACGCGGGGGTCATGGCCCTTTTATGCGAAAGCACCAATATCGAGCGCCCGGGCTATACCATGAGCGAAAAGAAGATCGGGGATACCTTCATCAACCAGTTCCGCAACGCTCAGGGCCGGGTGATCGTGGCGATGTTCGCCAGCAATATCAACCGCTTGCAGCAGGTGATCGACAGCGGCATCCGCTTCGGGCGGAAGGTGTGCTTCGTGGGCCGCAGCATGATCTCTGTCAGCCGGGTGGCGATGCAGCTGGGCGAATTGCAGATCCCGGAGGGGTATCTGCTGGAAATGGACGACCTGGATTCCTTCCGGGACGATGAGCTGCTGATCCTCACCACCGGCAGCCAGGGCGAGCCCATGAGCGGCCTGACCCGCATGGCCTTTTCCGAACACCGAAAGCTGCAGATCAAGCCCTCGGATAAGGTCATCATTTCCGCCACGCCCATCCCCGGCAACGAAAAGTTCGTTTCCCGGGTCATCAACCAGTTGTATCGCTGCGGGGCCGAGGTGATCTACGAGGCCATGGCGGAGGTGCACGTATCGGGCCACGCCTGCCAGGAGGAAATCAAGCTGATGCACGCCCTGGTGCGGCCCAAGTATTTCATTCCCGTTCACGGGGAATACCGCATGCTCTGGCAGCACGCGGAGCTGGCGGAAAGCATGGGCATGGACCGAAAGAATATCGTGCTGCCCTCCGCGGGCCAGGTGATCGAAATGAGCCAGAACAGCCTGTCACTGGGGGATACCGTGCCCACCGGGGAGGTGCTGGTGGATGGCCTGGGCATCGGGGACGTGGGCAACGTGGTGCTTCGGGACCGCAAGCACCTTTCCCAGGACGGCCTGATCATCGTCGCCATGGCCTTCGACCGCACCAACGGCGTGCTGGTCTCCGGGCCGGATGTGATTTCCCGGGGCTTTGTGTATGTGCGGGAGAATGAGGATATCATCGAATCCACCCGGGAGGTGGTGCGCTCCATCCTCGCCAGCTACGGGCGCATCGAGGGCAGCGACTGGCCCAGCATCAAAAACCGCATCAAGGATGAATTGCACCGCTACATCTACGATAAGATCAAACGCAACCCCATGATCCTGCCCATCATCGTGGATTTGGGATAAAGGGGATTCCCAGCAATCAGCCGGACGTAATGAAGGGCGGTCAGCCCTTCATTTTTTATCCGCAGGGCCGGGCATGCCGGCCCGAGGAGCAGCCGGAATGACCGCTTCCTCTATCAATATCTGACCGTAAAAAGAAGAGGCTGCCGCACTTTTTTTCTTAGTGCAGCAGCCCCGTCATTTTACAAGAAACGGATGTACCGAATGCGAGAGCCATGCATGGCCCTCTCCTTCGCTTTAGTAGCTCATCGCCACGATCACGCCGCCGCAGTTGTCGGCGGAGGCGACGATCTCCTTGGCGGAGGCGGAGGCGGAAACGGTGATATCGGTATCGCCGCCGGGCACCCGGGTGATCTCATATTTGAGGACGCCGTCCTGATACACGGCGATGTGGGGATGGAGGGAGAGGTATTCGATATATTCCTCCATGCAGAAATTCATCAGGTGCATGACGGCGGCGTTGGCCTTGCCCACGTAGCGGTAGATGCTCAGGGATTTGCTTTCGCCGGTCTTGTAGGATTTATCGCTGACCGTTTCGTTGGGATAGCCCTGCACCGGGAAGCGGAAGATGATGCCGTATTCCCAGCTGTGGGCCAGCAGCCAATTGGATTGTTCCATATCCTTGAACTTCTGGTCCATGAATGCCTTATCGTCCTTCTTGTACCGATCCACCCGGAAGGAAAAGCCGCTTTGATATTCGCTGGTGCCGGGGTAGTTGACGGTCTGGCGCACCTTTTCGATGAGGGCGTCGCCGCTGAGCCGTTCAGAATAATTGGCGGCCTCCTTATCGTAATAGCCCTGCTGGGTTTCCCGGGTGCGGTAGCCCTCGTCGATGATATAGCCCTCCAGACCCGCCTCCTTGGCGGCGGCGAGGACGTTTTCAACGGCGGTGACGGCGGCGGGGAACAGCTTGACGCTGGCGTTCTTCACGGGCACGCCGTTCTTGGAGGTGTGCACGCTGATGAGGTCGCTTTCCGGGAAATCGTCCGGCAGGCTGTGCCAGTGATTGAGCAGCATCATGCCGCCCAGCAGCAGGTCATGCCGGGTGACGGTAAGCTGGCGGGGATTCGTCAGCGGGAATTCGCTCAAATCCACCACGTCCCAGCCCTGGGCCTTGGGGGTGGGCCATTGGATGCTTTCGCCCTGCTCGGCCTTGGCCTCTTCCTCGGCCTTGGCCTGGCGGTACTGCTCCTCCAGCCGGGCGTTCTCCGTCTGGGCGGCGGCCTCGTTTTCCTTTTGCTGGGTCTTGGCGCTCTGATCCAGCAGGAAATACCCCGCCGCGCAGATCGCCGTGAGCACAAACAGCACGATCAGGACGCGCACCAGGGTGCGATAGGCGTCCTTGCCGTGATTCTTTGCCATTTTATCTTCCCCTTCCGCGGCGCACCGGGCGCCGGCATTGATTTGCAAACGCTGGAAAAATGACATTTCTCCTGCTTACTTATATCAAAAATATTACGAAATGTCAATCATATTTTCATGGAAAGTGGGAAAAAACCCTTGAAATGTTACAATTTCATTGTGCCTGACCGTCCAGGATCGCCATCATGGCGGAGAAGGCCTCACCAATGGGCTGAGAGATCACCACGTCCGCCCGGCGGTCCATGGCGGTGGGGGAACGGTTGATGATGGCGATGGGCCCCGAAAAGCCCTCCACGAACCCGGCGGCGGGATACACCGACAGGGAGGTGCCGCCGATGATGAGCAGGTCAGCCCGGGCGATGGAATCCAGGGCGTTTTCGATGGCGTCGGCCGGCAATTGCTCGCCGTAGAGCACCACGTCCGGCTTGATGACGCCGCCGCAGGCGCAGGCGGGCACCCCCTTGGAGGCCATGATTTCCTCCAATGAAAAGGCACGCCCGCAGCGGACGCAGTGATTGCGCAGCACGGAACCGTGAAGCTCGATGACGTTTTTGCTGCCTGCGGCCTGGTGCAGCCCGTCGATATTCTGGGTGACGACGGCGGCGATATACCCCCGGCTCTCCAACTCCGCCAGGGCCAGGTGGGCGGCGTTGGGCCGGGCGGCGGGGAAGAGCATCTTTTTCCGGTAAAAATCAAAGAATTCCTCCGTTCGCCGGATAAAGAAATCGTGGCTCAGGATGGTTTCCGGGGGATAGCGCCACTGCTGGTGATACAGCCCGTCGGTGCTGCGGAAATCGGGGATGCCGCTTTCGGTGGATACCCCCGCCCCGCCGAAGAACACCGCCCGGCGGGAGGAAGAAATCAGCTCCGCCAACTGGCGGATAGGATCGCTTTCCATGGTGAGCCTCCTTTGAGAAAGAAATGATGCTGATTCGATCGCTTGACTTTGGACGGCCCTGCGCAAAGAATAAAGGCAGGGAGCGGCTGCCCGCAGAAACCATCACCGATTGGTGATGCTTTCCGCAAAGCCACCGCGCATTGGCAGTACGCGGTGGCTTTTCTGATCCGGTTCAAAAGAACTTGATCAGCTTCAGCAAGAATGTCACGACTGCTGCGCAGATCATGGCGATCTCATATCCGCTCAAGGGCATTCCCTGCTTTCGTTCAACATGCGGCAGGTGCAAGCCCCGCGTATTTCCTCCCTGTCCGCCGCCGGAAGATCAGGCGGCAGCTTCATTATATAGGAACGGATTTTTGAAGTCAAGGCGATCCTGCATCACCCGGCAGCGAAGGGCCGTTGCCCAACGTTTTTTGTGCATATTACGGCGCGGGGAGGGGAAAAAGCCGAGCCAAACGGCACGATCAGGGATGATTTATCCCAAAGAATACAATAGATGCACGAAGAAAGGGGCAAAAATTTGGTAGGTTTTTCGGCTGTTCAAACGGGGAAAAAAACTGTATAATATCACCATCAAGGGAGAGGCCATCGGCTCCGCCCGTACAATAAGAGGCATTGAAGGAGGATTTGGTACATGTCCAGCGTATCTCTGAAGCACATTTACAAGGTCTATGCCGGCGGCGTCACCGCTGTCAGCGATTTCAACCTGGATATCGAAGACAAGGAATTTATCGTTCTGGTCGGTCCTTCCGGCTGCGGTAAATCCACCACGCTGCGCATGGTGGCCGGTCTGGAAGAAATCTCCGACGGCGAACTGTACATCGGCGACAAGCTGGTGAACGACGTGGCCCCCAAGGACCGCGACATCGCCATGGTGTTCCAGAACTACGCTCTGTATCCCCATATGACGGTGTATGACAACATGGCCTTCGGCCTGAAGCTGCGCAAGACCCCCAAGGATGAGATCAAGCGCCGCGTGGAAGAAGCCGCCAAGATC
>CAJOPV010000131.1 GCA_905236495.1 uncultured Christensenellaceae bacterium | reverse complement strand
CTTAGTATTAGGCGCTTTTGAGCCCGCTCGTAAAAGCGTATCGGGAAAAGGAACGAAACAGCCTGAAAAAAGCGCTTGCGTTTTTCTCAGGCTGTTTGTCGTTTTCCGCTGCCCGGGAGCTTTCCATTTCCTCAACTGCCAGGCTGAAACGGTTAGCTTGCCCCTTGTTCCCCGTTGGCCAAAGTGGGATGCAAGGGGCTCCCGGGGTGATTATTCTTTTCCTTCATACTGACGGCACAGGGTATATTTGGAGACGGCGGTCTGCACCGCTTCGGGGCAGGCGTAGGAGAGCAGGTCCCGGATATAGGGGGGCAGCACCCGGTTGTATTTTACTTCCAGCACCGTTTCATCGTGGGGCAGCACGGGCACGGTGGGCACGTCGGGGTTAAACAGGTCGATGCTGTTCAGGCCCGAGCGCACCCGCATATCGAAGGTGATGCGCACCTCCTCGGCGGGGTGGAGGTATGCTTCCCGTTCGTAATCCACGATCACCACGGGATGCAGAAGGCGGGTGCGCATTTCCCGATATACGTCCCGGAGCAGGCCGCTGCGGGTGTTTTCCAATCCGGCGGGGTCCCCGGCGATCAATTGCTCCGCCAGGTCCCGGGGGATCTTCACGGAGCGCTTGGAGATCAGCGTGCCGATCTTGGTCTTGCATTCCATGAAGATGGTATCGCCGTTCATGTTGTAAATGCGCATGCGGTATTTATCCCGGTTCATAACGCCGCTGTATTTTTCATACAGCGAATCGTCAAAGGCGGTATCGAAATACAGGGAACGGATACAATAGCTGCCCCCGTTTTTTTTCGCGTTGGGGTCCAGATGCAAAACGGGCGTAACGACGCGGCGCAGCACCTCCAGCTGGGTGCGCGTAATCAGAAATTTCAGCTCATGGCGAAGGGGCAGGGCCATTTTTTACGCCCCCGCTTCGGTTTGGCAGGCCACCAGCGTGGCGTCATACACGCCTTCGATATCCAGCATATCGGTGACGATATTCACCTTTTCGTCCAGCCGCACCTCCACGGTCATTTCCGCGCCGGAGCGGGTGACGGTCTTGCTGCGCATCCGCCAGAAGCGGGTGTTGCGCTTTAAGGTGGATTCGATATCCTTGAGGGCGTGCTCGTCATAATGCAGCACCAGCAGATACCCGTTCTGGGCCCGGAGCCGCAGGTAGGAGATGGCGAGCATGATCACCGAAATGCCCAGCACCGCTACCACGGCGATGACGTAGGCGTTGGAGCCGATCAGGATGCCCATGGTGATGGCCCAGAACATGTAGGCGGTATCCAGGGGGTCCTTGACGGCGGTGCGGAAGCGCACGATGGAAAGGGCGCCTACCATGCCCATGGAAAGGGCCACGTTGCTGCCGATAGCCATGACGACGGGGGTCGTCACCAGGGTGAGCAGGATCAGCGTCAGGGCGAAGGAGGGGGAATAGAGCACGCCCCGATAGGTCTTTTTATACACCAGGGCGATGACGACGCTCATAACCAGGGCCGCCAGCAGCGCGATTGCCACGTTCAGGGGCGTAAAATTGGATAGCTGATTGGCGAACCAATCCGCGAAGCTGGAGCCCTGGACCACGTCGTTAAAAGTGATATTGGTGTTCATGCTGCGAAAACCTCCTCAAATCTCACGTGTTCATACTACACGATTTTCCTTTGTAAGTCAACGGGCGTCAGGTGCCCAAATTCGGTGGCTGCTCGCCGAAATAGCGGATCATCTGGGCGTCGGTGAGCTTGAATTCATCCTGCATGAACTGCCAGATGAAGTGGGGCCGCTTATTCATGACGTTGACGGCCCGGGCGATGCGCTGCCGCCAGTAGCGCATATAGCCGTCGGAGGTGGTGGGGGATTCGGAGTTTAAGTACTTGGTATCCGGGGCGGAGGCCCACCGGGCCCAGTGCATGGGCATTTCCGGCTCGATGAGGGCGATGCATTCCTGCAGCTCCTGAATCATCACCTCGCTGGTGAGGGTCTGCAGGATGAAGCCCATGCGGGTCAGGAACTGATCCCGGATCTCATCCGATTCCAGCATTTTGCGGAATACCACGTTGTTGATCTTCTGCTCGCCCATGCCCTGGGTCTTCATATAGCTCCAGGGGCTTTTGAACTCGGAATTGTACAGGCCGTAGTCCAGATCGAACATGAGGCATTTCCATTTGCCGCCGGGCAGCTTGTAATACATGATGTTGCCGGGGTCGGAATCGCCGAAATACATTTTGATGGCGAACCATTCGATGTAGCTGTCAACGTCGATATGGTCGTAAATATATTGCAGGTCCTCCGGCTTTTCGTTGGGCTTGAGATTGCCGAAGGCCTTCACCATGGCCTTATATTCGGCGCTGCTGCCGTAGTAGGCGCTGAGGCTCCCCCGCACCATATCCACGTTTTCGTAAATATCCCGATCCTTTTCCAGGTCCAGCCCCTCGTGCTGGGCGATGGAGAAGCGGTCCTTCCGCTCCCGCAGGTTGTAATGCCCCCAATACTGCCCGTTGAGATACACGATCACGGGCCGCCAGGCCAGGGTGAGGATGGGGGAATCCAGGTATTTATCGATGAGGCGGGTCTGCACCCCGTCGATGACCCGGGTGAATACGCAGTCGTTGCCCGAATTGCGCAGCACCAGGGATTTATACATGTCGTAGTCCCGCTCCTCAAAGAAGGCGCTGTTGAAATATTTGCCTCCCAAAGCGGCCTGGGCCCGAAGCTTAAAGGATTTTTGGGGCATGTCCAGGCTGTAGGAGCCCATCAGATCCATCTTGATGCCCTGGGAGATATAATTCTCTCCCGTTTCCACATCGAAAAATTCGATGTAGCCCTGCCGGGCCTCCTTGCCGAAGGTGCGATACACCGGCTGCTTGAAGGGGATCTGGGAAGCGCCGTTTTCCTTGCGCTTCACGACCTGGGTAAAGCCGTGGAGCACGTCCGGCTCCTCGGAGAGCAGGCCCGTCTGCGGGTCCCACAGCTCCTCCGGGTCGCACACCAGGGAGACCACGTCCAGGGTGTGATAGGTGTTCATAATGTAGGAAACGGTCACCGTTTCCGAGGGCTGCAGCCCCCCCTGGAAGGCCCGGGCCCGGATCACCACGGTATCCGCGATATGGAGAGGCTCGGTATAAGGGATGGAATTATCCAGCGTGGGGATGGAGCCGTCGGTGGTATAGCGCACCTGGGCCCCGGGCTCGGCGGAGAGGGCCACGTCGATTTCTCCCCGGTACAGGCCGCTTGGAAGGCTGAACGCGGGCTTTGCGCTGAAGCCGGTAAAGCCGCTGCCGTTGGCGGCCCCGGGGGTGGGCGTGTCATAATAAAAAAAGCCGTTGGCCCCCAGGGTGCGCCCGTAGGAAACGTCGGTGGGGATTTCCGGCAGATACATACGGTCCAGCACCCGGCCCGTGGCGTCGGAAAGGGTCAGCATTTCGCCCCCCGCCCGGGCCAGGCCGAAGGAGGCCCGCAGCCGGTTGGCGTTGGTGTTGACGCCCTCGAATTTATCCAGTAGGATCACCTTGTATTCCCCGGGAGAAATGGACGTCCCCTGGGGGAACGTCCATTTTTTGGGCCAGTTGATATTGTCGCTCAGGCCCCAGCCGCCCAGGCTCTGCACCTGGGTGGAGGCGTTGTACAGTTCCACGTAATCCCCGGGGGCAAAATCCTCAAAGGCCTTGGTGAGGTTGGCGGAGGACATGACCTCCGAAATATACACGCCGGAATAGTTCAGGGCGCGGATGAACTGATCCGCCCGGTTGGCGCCGGATTGATTGTTGGGGGCCCCGGGGGTGGGCAGGGAATAGGTGCGCCAGGAGAGGGTCTCCGGGTCCCGCCCGTAGCTCATATCCCTTTCCACGTCGGCGACCACCACCCGATCCACCAGCTCGCCCACCAGGGTGGAAAGCACCAGGGTTTCCTCTCCGTTGTTGATGGAAAAATTGGTGTGGGGGTAGCGGGTATTTTCCTCCACTTTATCCTTGCCGGAGCAGAAGACGATGTAGTAGCCCCCCGCGGGGATCACCGCGTCCTTGGGGAAGGACCATTTGAGGGGCTTGGCCTCATCGTCGGAAAGGGCGAAATTGCCCAGGCGGATATCCTTGTCCCCGGCGTTGTAAAGCTCCAGCCAGTCGCTGAGCTCGTCGTCCTCGTCGCGGAGGCCCGACCGGGGGGAGGGGGCCACCTCGTTGATCATCAGGGCGCCGGGGGTGACGGTATAGGCGGATAAATAGGCCAGGTGCCCGGCCGCCCCGTTTTCAAAGCCGGGGGAATAATCCTCCGTCTTTGCCCAGGCGTTTTCCGCGCCGCGGGCGTAGCTTTCGTTGCCGTTCAGAGTGGGCACCGCCACGGAATCGATGCAGATGCCCGATTCGTCGAAGAGATAGACCGATTCCCCCAGGGAGGAAATCTTGAACTTGGCGTGGAAGGCGCCGTGGGGGTCGTCCCGGTTCACCCCGTCGCAATAGACGATGGCCTGCCCGTGGGCGGCAAGGGTCACGTCGGGGAACAGGAACATGATGCGGTCGCTGCGGTCGGAAAGGCCCACGCCCTTCAGGTTCATAGGCGCATCCAGGGTATTCTCGATCTCCAGCCAGTCGCCGAATTTGCCCGTTTCATCGGGCAGGGCGGAGACATTATCCGTCATCACCTCGGAGATCACCAGCCCCGCGTGGGTGCTCAGCTGCCCGGAGGCGGATACGTTCACCGCCTTCACGGTGGGGGTTTTGGGCATCAAAAGCACAAACAGGATCAGCGCCGCCCCCAGGCATAAAAGCAAGGGCATGCGCACGTCCTTTTTATTGGCGTTCTGGCGTTTCCGCCGTCTGTTTGCCATGGAGAGCCTCCTTCATAGCGCCCGCCGCCGCTTCAGCGCCGCCGGGACGGTGAAAATCCTCTTCCCGCACAGTATAACACAAATCTGCCTGCCAGGAAAGACGGGAATTGTTTGAAAACCTGTTTCAGGGGGTCCATTGCAGCCTTTGCGCCAGGGCGAAGAAATCTTCGCTTTCCGCGTTGGGGGCATAGAGGGCGTAGGCCGCGGTCTCGTTGGAAAAGTACAGGCATTTCTGCGTTTCTCTTTCCGCCAGCATGGCGGGCAGGCCCAGCACGGTGATGCCGCTTTGCAGGGAGGTTTCCAGGTCAGGCCTCAGCAGCAGCGGGGCCGCGGAGGCGGGCTGCACGGCGGTGACGGTGAAGCCTTCGTAGGCGAGGGTGGCGATCCGGGCGGTTTTGCCGTCCCACGATTCGTTGCCCGCTTCCCCCCGGCAGGCATAGCCCGGCAGCACGGGCAGGCTTGCCTCAAACAGCCGGGAAAGGGCCTGGGGGTCCTCCATGGCGGCGGACTGCATCCGGCTGACCTCCGGGCCGGGGGCTTCCGCCCCGACGGCGCCCAGGTTTTCCTCCGGGGATTGCAGCAGCACTGCCGCCAGATATACCGCCGCCATCACCAGCAGGGCAAGTGTCAGCCCGCCCAGGAACCGGGCCAGGCGGTGGGGTTTCTTAGCTTTTCCGTTTTCCCGCTTTTCCGCCATGACGCCCTCCCTTTTCCTTCCGGCGGTTCCATTCCTGGCCCGTCACCGAGCCGATCAGCGACACGGCCAGGCAGATCAGCCCCATGCCGGGGCTTTCATACACGGGCAAAAGCAGCAGCGCCCCGCCGATGGGGAAAAACGCCGCCAGGGGATGCACGCCCCCCAGACCCGCCCACAGAGCGATGAAAAACGCGCACAGGGGCAGGATGCCGTACAGGTGGATCAGGTACAGCGCCACCCCCGCGTCCCCCTCCAAGCGCATATACAAAAGGGGGATGCCCTGCAGCGCCAGGGCGGACAGCGCCAGCACCCCGAAGCGCAGCCACGCCCGCTTCCGGGAAAAGCCCGTCTGGGATTCCTGCCTCATTGCGCACCTCTGCCTCCCGCGTTCAGGCCATGCCCGTCTGCCCGCCGCGTTCTTTAGTATAACACGAACTTGTCCCCCGCACAATCGTTTGAGACGATAATGTTACAAATTCTTTTCAATTTTATGTGGAAAACCGGGCGGGGCTATGCTATAATCAATGCTGCGGGCCTGACCTGCGGAATGATCGGAGGAGTGATTGACTCTTGGATACCCCCATCGGCGGTTTATTGCTGATCCAGATTGCGCTGATCGCGGTCAACGCCTTTTTCGCCGCGGCGGAGATTGCCGTGGTATCGCTGAGCGAAACCAAACTGCGCCACAAGACGGAGGAAGGAGACAGGATCTCCGCCCGGCTGCTTAGCATGGTGCTGGAGCCCTCCGTCTTCCTTTCCACCATTCAGGTGGCGATCACCCTGGCGGGCTTCCTGGGCAGCGCCTTTGCCGCGGATAATTTTGCGGCGCCGCTGGTGCGCCTGATCCGCTCCTGGGGCTTTGCGGCCTTTTCCGACGCCACGCTCAATACCCTGTGCGTGGTGCTGATCACCCTGATCTTATCCTATTTCACCCTGGTGTTTGGCGAACTGGTGCCCAAGCGGGTGGCGATGAAGGAGCCGGAAAAGGTGGCCCGGGGGGTCAGCGGGGTGATCCGGGTGGTCTCCCGGATCATGAAGCCGGTGGTGTGGCTGCTCACCAAATCGGTAAACGGCGTGCTGCGCCTGTTCGGCATCGACCCCAACGATAACGAGGAAGAGGTCACCGAGGACGAGATCCGCATGCTGGTGGATATGGGGGAGGAAAAGGGCGCCATCGAGGGCAACGAACGGGACATGATCGAGAACATTTTCGAGTTCAACAACATGACCGCCGCCGACTGCATGACCCACCGCACCGACGTGACCGCCCTGCAGGTGGATGCGGGGAATAAGGAGATCATGCGCACCATCATGGAAAGCGGACGCAGCCGCTTCCCGGTGTATGGGGACGATCTGGACGACGTGCTGGGCACTATCAACACCCGGGATTACCTGGTGCCCCTGGCAACCGGCGGGAAAAAGACGCTGCGGGAGATCCTGCGCCCCGCCTATTTCGTGCCCGAATCCGTGCGCACGGATGTATTGTTCCGGGATATGCAGAAGAAAAAGACCCACATCGCCATCGTGGTGGATGAATACGGCGGCACCAGCGGCCTCATCACCATGGAAGACCTGCTGGAGGAGATCGTGGGCAATATTTACGACGAGTACGACCCGCCCTTGCCCCCGGAAATCCAGAAGATCGGCGAAAACCAGTACCGCATCGCCGGGGGCACCATGATCGAGGTCATCAACGACGCCCTGAACCTGCATCTGCCCACCGAGGAGGGCTATGAATCCCTGGGCGGGCTGATTTACAGCCGGATGATGACCATACCCAAGGACGGCAGCCACCCGGTAGTGGAATGCTACGGGCTGCGCATCCGGGCGGAGGAGATCGTGGATCGGCGGGTGGAATGGGCCACGGTGACGGTGCTGACGCCGCCCCCTGAGGGAAAACCCGCTGCGGAAAACGCGCCCAGGGAGGAGTAAACCCATGTCGATACGAAGGATGATCGCCTGCCTGCTGGCACTGTGCACAGTACTGCTTTCCGCCCCGGCCCTGGCGGCCCCCGCCCGGGACGCCGTCAACGCGGAGGTGACGGACGAGGGGCTGCAGCGCCTGACGGAGGCGCTGTTTGCCGATCACCTGGGCCCGGACTGGGAACAGGCCCTGCCCCGGGATGAGGAGAAGGACGTATCCATCCGCTGGCGGCTGGGGGCGTACCTGTACGATATCACCTTTGAGGAGGGCGGCGCTTTCGTTCGGGCGGATCTGTACGCCTGTCCCGAGGAGTATCAGGCAGCGCTGGAGGAATTGCCCCAGGACGCCGTGATCTGGCTGATGAACGGCGCGTTCTCCTTCCGTACGGCCCCGGAAGCTCCTTCCGGCTATGCGGCGGAGGCCTGGGAATTTTCCCCTCTTTTTACCGACGGGCTTTTATCCGCCTGGCAGGATGTGGAGATAGAAGCGCTGGGCTGCTCCCTTTGCCTGCCGGCCCAGTTCGGGGCGGAGGGCGAGGCGGTCGTATCCCCTGCCCGGGGCGTGGTCTTTTCCAACGCGGACGGCACGGCCCGGGCGGGGGTTTCCGTGGCAGAGGGTCAGCAAACGCTGTCCGGCTTTCAGGCTGCGCATCCCGGCTGGGAGGTCCGCACGGAGGAGGCCTTCGATCGGATCTACGGCTTTGGGGAAGGGGCGTTTGAAATGTGGATGGTCTCCCCATTGATGGAGGAGGCCTATTGCCTCACCCTGCGCTTCCCCCCGGATCGGCAGGCGGAATACGCGCTGTATGCGGAATTGATCCGCAATTCCTTTATCGTGTGGGAGATTTCCAATGGCTGAAGGAAGAAAAAGGAGCCTTCTGATATTGGCAGCGCTTTTGCTGCTTGGTTTCATTCTTTTTCACCTGCTGATAAAAAAGCCGGAAAGAGTCGGCATGCCCGTTATGGAGACCCGCCTGGAGGCGGTGGCGGACGCGGGGCATTTTACCGTGAAAAAGCTGGAAGGGGAGGCCTATTACCCCGACAGCCCGGCCTGGGCGTACCATTTTACCTACGCCTATCCCTCCCTGGAGGGAGAAAACTATACCGCCGCCCTCATTAACGATACCTTCGACCTGGCCCTGGGGGAAACGAAGGATATCGCCCTGCCCATGTTCGCCGGGAACGCAAAGGACGGGGAAAAGTGGGAAGTGAACCACGATTTTTCCGTGCTATGCAATACGGACAGGCTGCTCAGCATCCTTACCCGGCAAATCTGGGCTCGGGCCGACGGCCTCGCCTCCCGGACCCTGGAGGCCCAGACCTTCAATGTTTTCGGCGATACCGCCGGTGACGTGATGACTCTCCGGGGCGTGGCCCTGATCCAGGCCGGGGCGGACCCGAAGGCGCTGGATGCCGTTACCGCCGAGGCGCTGCCCGATTATCCCCGGATCGTGGCGGGCTCCTCCGATCGAATGGAGGAAAAGCTGCTGCCGGCGCTGTATCAGCAGTTCCTGGAGCTGCAATCCTCCGGCGTGATCCGCCAGGACGCCGACCGGGGAGACTATGAAATGGAATTTTCCCCCGCCCGGGATTTTTACGCCCTGCCCGACGGGCGCATCGCCTTCTTCTTCCCCCCTGCTTTGCTTTCCGAGCCTTCCTTCGACGTGCCCACGTTCGCCTTCACGGTGGAGGAGATCGAAGGCTTGCTATGAATGACCGCCAGGGACCCCGCGGCCCCTGACGAACAGGAAACGGGGGGTAAAACAAACAATGTGCCGCTGTCACGCCGATCGCGAAGCGGCACATTGCTTGTTATATACGCCGTCCGGGGAGGAGCTTCCTTGTGGAGAGGCTCCGTTATAAACGCACGAAAGCGTTCAGCTCCCGGTCGTAGGCGTAGCCTGCCTGGCTCATGTGGGCGAGCAGGGCGTCCTTGCTCTCGTCCAGGTCGTCGCAGAGGGCGTCCAGAGAGGGGTACTGATCCCGAAGCTTCATATTGAGCATACTGAAAAGGATGGCGGGGTCGCGGGGCAGCATGAGGGGACCTCCTTACTTCTGCCCGTAATAGGCGTTTTTGCCGTGCTTGCGCAGGTAATGCTTATCCAGCAGCGCCTGCTGCATGGCTCCCCGGTCCGGGGCGATCATCATGGCGTGCCAATCCATGAAGGCCACTTCCTCCATCACCACCGCGTTATGCACCGCCTCCATGGCGTCCTTGCCCCAGGCGAAGGGGCCGTGGCTGAACACCACCACCCCGGGCACCTGCTCGGGGTCGATCTTCCGGCGACGGAATGTTTCGATGATGACGTTCCCCGTCTCCTTTTCATATTCGCCCTTGATTTCCTCCTCGGTCATGGGCCGGGTGCAGGGGATGGCGCCGTAGAAGTAATCCCCCTGCGTGGTGCCCATGGCGGGGATATCCATGCCCGCCTGGGCAAAGGTGGTGGCCCAGCGGGAATGGGTATGCACGATGCCGCCGCAGCCCGGGAAAGCCTGATAGAGCGCCACGTGGGTGGGGGTATCGCTGCTGGGCCGCCATTTGCCCTCCACCACCTTGCCCTCCAGATCCACCACCACCATATCCTCCGGCGTCATGGCGTCGTATTCCACGCCGGAGGGCTTGATGACCGCCAGGCCCCGTTCCCGATCGATGGCGGATACGTTGCCCCAGGTGAAGGTGACCAGGCTATACCGGGGCAGAAGCAGATTGGCTTTACAGACCTGTTCTTTCAATTGCTCTAACATGTTCGCACCTCACAGATTTTCGATGGCGGCGATCTCCACGGGCAGGGCTTTCTGATACCGGGCCAGGAAAGCGGAGAAGCCCTGCACGTCCTTTTCATCCGCCATCAGCGTAGAGGACTTGGCGGAAGCAAACACCTTATTGTCCAGATAGTCTTCCAGCTTTTCGTTTTCAGCCTTCCACAGCATATACCCCGCCAGCAACGCCATGCCGTAGGGGCCGCCCTCCCCTGCCGTTTCCATGACGGATACGGGGGAATTCACCGCGGCGGAGAGCAGCCTTTGGCCCACCCCGGGGGTCTTGAAATACCCGCCGTGCCCGTAGAGCTTATCGATGGGCACGTTTTCCTGCTTCGTCAAAATATCCAGGCCGATCTTCAGCGTGGAAAGGGCGGAGAGCAGATGCGTGCGCATGAAATTCGCCAACGTCATGCGGGCGTTTTCCATTCGGGCGAACACGGGCCGGCCCGCGTTCAGGTCGGTGACGCCTTCGCCGGAAAAGTAGTTGTAGCTGATGAGCCCGCCGCAGTCCGGCTCCCCTTCCAGGGCGATGCTGAACAGCTTCACGTACAGGTCGTTCTTGCTGACCTCCGCGCCGATCAAGCCCGCGAACTCACCCAGCAGGTTCACCCAGGCGTTGATATCGCTGGTGCAGTTATTGCAGTGCACCATGGCGACGGGCAGCCCGGCGGGGGTGGTAACCATATCGATCTCCCGGTGCACGCCCAGGGGATGATCCACCACGATCATGGCAAAGTCCGAGGTGCCGGCGGACACGTTGCCCGTCCGTGCCCGGACGGAATTGGTGGCCGCCATGCCGGTGCCCGCGTCCCCCTCCGCCGGGGCGAAGGGGATACCGGGGAGCAGGTCCCCCGCCGGATCCAGCAGCTTGGCGCCTTCCGCCGTAAGATACCCGGCGTTTTCGCCGGCAGGCAGCACGGCGGGCAGGATATCCTTTAACCGCCAGGGGCAGCCCATCTGCTCCGCCCGGGCGTCGAAGGCCGCCATCATGCCGGCGTCATAATACGTTTTTTCGCTGTCGATGGGCATAACGCCGCTGGCCTCGCCCACCCCCAGGGCTTTGACGCCGGTGAGGCGGAAATGAATGTAGCCCGCCAGGGTCGTCAGATGGGCGATGTCCCTGACGTGGGCTTCCCCGTTCAGCATGGCCTGGTACAGGTGGGCGATGCTCCAGCGCTGAGGGATATTGAAGCCGAACAGCTCCGTCAGCTCCGCCGCGGCGGGGCCGGTGATGGTATTCCGCCAGGTGCGGAAGGCCGCCAGGGGCCGGTCCTGCCGATCAAAGGGCAGGTAGCCGTGCATCATGCCGGATACGCCGATGGCCCCGACAGTGGTAAGCGTTTCGCCGAACTTTTCTTTTACGTCCCTTTTCAGGTCCGCAAAGCAGCTTTGCAGCCCCGTATGGATATCCTCCATGGAATAGGTCCAGATCCCGTTCTCCAGCCGGTTTTCCCATTCGTGGCTGCCGGAGGCGATGGGCCGGTGCGCCCCGTCGATGAGCACCGCCTTGATGCGGGTGGAGCCGAACTCGATCCCCAGCGCGGTGGTTTTGAAATCCATGATGGTATGCCCTCCCTTGCCTGTTTTTCGGTGCGATGAAACCTGTATGATTTTTCTTCAATAATAATTTTGGAAACGCCATTTTACAGCGAATTGATGCGCTGAGGAGCCGACGGATGATCGGCGCCTCTTTGTTATTTGCTCGCTTCCTGATATTTCCGGATGGCGCTGCGCCCGTAGATCACCAGGGCGGTGAGGGTCAGGGCCACGGCGCACCAAATGACGATCAGGTGCAGGGGGAAACCGACGGAGGTAAAATAATCGGCGAAGAAGCACAGGATCAGCCCCGCCACCGTCGTGGCCTGGGCGGCCTTGCCGATCCAGATGGCATAGACCACCACGCCTTTTTTGTACAGGATGGCCCCGCCCAGCACCATCAGCGCCTCCTTGCACAGGATGATCGCCAGGGCTGCCCAGGGGGCCATGCCCTTGATGACTAAGGACAGCATGACGCTGAGCACCATCAGCTTATCCGCCAGCGGGTCCATCAGCTTGCCAAAATCCGTTATCAGGTCGTATTTCCGGGCGATGTAGCCGTCCGCCAGATCCGTCAGGCTGGCAAAAATGAAGATCGCCAGGGCCCAGTAATGATGCCCATCCATGAATACCGCCCAATAAACGGGGATCAGGATGGCCCGGATCATGGTGAGCACGTTGGGCACGTTCAAAATCTTCTGCTTCTTTTGCTGGGTGTTTTCTTCCACGGTGATTGCCTCCTTCTTTCTGTATTATAGCATTTCCCCAATGGAATTTCAATGGCGCGTTGCTTTACATCCCCGGCATTCTTTGGTAAAATAGCGGTATTCCAAGGAAAGAAGGAATGCGGGATGGATCAGGCCGTCCGAACGCGGATGGAAGGGGCGGTGCTTTCCACGCTGGCAGGGCCCGGGGCGATCCTGGGGCTTTCCTCAGTGCGGGACTGCATGCGGCACGAGGGGCTGCGCCTGTTTATCGGGCACGCCCTGCTCCATGAGATCATGCCCTCCATGGGCCAGGGGCGGGATATCCTGGACCCTGTCGCCATGGCGGTGTGCGCCGAGCTGGAATCCCCCGCCGTGGCGCAGCCCGTGGCGCTGCTGCTCCAGAACGCCGTGCGGGGCTGGGCCCGGCAGGCGCTGCCACTGCTGGAAGCGTATGTGGACCGGGAGGGGGAAACGCCCCCCTGCCTGTGCATGGGCTTATCTGCCCTCATCATGTTTTTTGCCGGAGCCCGGCGGGAGGAGGGGGGCGGGTACGCCTATCTCAAAGGGGAGGAGCGCTGCTATCTCAGCGAGGATGAGGAGATCCTTTCCTCCTTTTCCCGCCTGAGCTGCGATATGCCCCCGGAAAGCCTGAGCTACGCCGTGCTCAGCGACCGGGCCATCTGGGATCGGGATTTAAAGGATATTCCCGGCCTGGAGGAGCGGATCGCCGATCAGCTGCGGGATCTGCAGCTGCTGGGCCTCACCGCCGCGCTGGAAAAAGCGTGGAAAGAAAAGCAATAATAGTTTGGAAGGAAAGCAGCATGCACGTCGTTTTATATGCGCCGGAAATCCCCCAGAACACGGGCAACATCGCCCGCACCTGCGCCGCCACCCGCACCGATCTCATCCTCATCGAGCCCTTGGGCTTTTCCCTGTCGGATAAGTATATGAAGCGGGCGGGGCTGGATTATTTCTCCATGGTGGATATTTCCGTGCTGCCGGATTTTGAGACGCTGATGAGGCAATATCCCCATGCCAATTACCATTTTGCCAGCACCAAGGCCCCCCGGGCCTACACCGAAGCCCAATACGGGCCGGAGGATTTCCTGGTGTTCGGCTGCGAAACCAGGGGGCTGCCCGAATCGCTGCTCCGGCGGGCGTATGACCGCTGCGTGCGCATCCCCATGCGTCCCGACGCCCGGAGCCTGAACCTGGCAAATTCCGTGGCGGTGGTGCTGTATGAGGCGCTGCGGCAGCAGGGCTTTCCGGGCCTGTCCGCCCAAGGCGCTTTGACCGGGCGGCAGGACGAGGCCGCCCCCTGGATGGACTATGTGTAATGGAAAAGGGGTTTACTGACCTCAATTCATTGATTGATCCACGCTCTGTACTTTCAGCCTTTTACCATACAAGCATTGAAGCCCGCACAAGCAAAGGAGGCTTTTGCCATGACTCAGCCCAGCCGTCAGGCTTACGAGCAGCGCAAGCAATGGGAGAAAGAGGACCGTCGGGAGCATTTTCGCCTGGCAGCGGGGATGATGGATTTCCTGGGCGTAGTGGTGGGAGTGATTTGCATCCTGGTGCTGCTGGCCCTTTTGTTCAGCCTGATTTCCTGGCTCACCCAGGATATATCCAGCACCTTTTCCCTGCTTCGCACCCGCTTTCAGTAAATTGACTTTGCGAGGGATATACTAAGGAGGCGTTTCCATGCAGGTTTCCTGGGATTCGCTGCACGCGGAGATCCTATCGTGCGAAAAATGTGAATTGTGCCGGCAGATCCGCTGCAAGGTGCCAGGCCAGGGGGACGGGAACGCCGATCTCATGTTTATCGGCGAGGGCCCCGGGGCGGATGAAGACCTGCAGGGGCTGGCTTTTGTGGGCAGGGCGGGGCAGCTGCTCACCAAAATGATCGCCGCCATCGGCTACACCCGGGAGCAGGTGTATATCTGCAACGTGGTCAAGTGCCGCCCGCCCCAGAACCGGGCGCCCCTGCCGGAGGAGGCCGCGGCCTGCATGCCGTATCTAAGGGCCCAGTTTGCGCTGGTAAAGCCCCGGGTGATCGTGCTGCTGGGGGCCACCGCCGCCCGGGCCGTGCTGGGGGATCAAATCCGCATCACCCGGGATCGGGGCGTGTGGGTGGAGAAAAAAGGGGTATGGTTCATGCCCACCTATCACCCGGCGGCGCTGCTCAGGGATGAAAGCAAAAAACGGGACGCCTGGCACGATCTGCAGGCTGTCCGGGATAAACTGGCCTCTCTTCGGGAGGCCTGACGGGAGGAAAAGCATGACCGGGGTGCAGAAGGTGTATCAGGATATGAAAAAGTTTTTCCAGCCCCTGTGGCCCGGGGAGGATAAGCCCCTGGTGCTGGGGGAGGGGAAAAGCGAAAGCCCCGTCCTGATGCTGATAGGGGAGGCCCCGGGGGAAACGGAAGTGGCGAAGGGACGGCCCTTCGTGGGCAAGGCGGGAAAGAACCTGGATGAATTTCTGCTGCTGGCGGGGCTGAACCGGGAGGAAATCTTCGTATCCAACGCGGTGAAGATCCGCCCCACGGAGGTGGGCCCCACGGGCCGGTATCGGAACCGGGCCCCCAATCAGGAGGAATTATCCCTGTTTATTCCCTGGCTGCTCAGGGAGATCGAGGCGGTGCGCCCCAAGGCCCTGGCGACGCTGGGCAACGTGCCGCTGAAGGCCTTGACCAACGCCAAAATCACCATCGGGAACTGCCACGGCACCTGGCTGCAAAGCGCGGCGGGGGTGCCCCTGTTCGCCCTGTATCATCCCGCCTCCGTGATCTATCGCCGGGCTTTGGCCCCGGTGTATGAGCAGGACGTGATGACCCTGGCCCGGGAACTGAAAAATCTGTAAAGCCTTTCCTTACGCCCGTTCCGCCTGTCCGCGGGCCGGCGGCGACATTTCAGACAGGAAAACGGGGTTTTGGAGCAATTCGTCTTTTCTTTCGATTCGCTTTATGTTAAGATGCCATCGTGAAAAAGCCATGAAGGAGGCGCGGTGGTATGGATGCCGTATTGGACTTTATCGTAACCAATCTGCCCTTGATTTTATGCCTGCTGACGGGGGTGGGGCTGCTGGTGCTGGAGGTGTTCGTGCCGGGGTTTGGGCTGCCGGGGGTATCCGGGCTCATCCTGCTGACGGCCGGCATCATCATCACCTGGAAAACCTACGGCTCCACCGCCGGCTTGGCAGTGACGCTGATTTCCCTGGCCCTGGCGGGCATATCCATCTCGGTATCCGTCAAATCCGCCGCCACGGGCAAGCTGAGCCGATCCAAGCTGATATTGAACGAGGTCAGCCAGCCCATGGATCACGAGGAGACGGAAGCGCTGCTGGGCAAGGAGGGGGTCACTGTCACGGTGCTCAATCCCGTGGGCTTTGCGGAGTTTGCCGGGGTGAGGCTCAACGTGGTATCCGAAGGGCAGTACCTGGAAAAAAACGTGAAGGTGCGCGTCACCAAGGTGGAGGGCGCCAAGATCCTGGTGCGTCCCATTGGCTGACAGCGTATGCATAACCAACAATAGAAAGGGGATATAACAATGCCTGATATCATGCTGCTGTGGTTCATCATCATTGCGGTCGCCATCGTGGTGGCTGCCGTATTCTTCCGCTACGTGCCCCTGGGGCTGTGGATCAATGCCCGGGCCTCCGGCGCGCCGGTGAAGATCATCTCTCTGATCGGTATGCGTTTCCGCCGCATTTCGCCCCAGAAGATCGTGAACGCTTACATCAAAGCCCGGAAGGCGGGCCTGGACGTAACCACCGATATGCTGGAAACCCACTTCCTGGCGGGCGGCAACGTGGAAAGGGTCATCAACGCCCTGATCTCCGCCAAGCAGGCCAGCATCAATTTGTCCTTCACCACCGCCTGCGCCATCGACCTGGCAGGCCGCGACGTGCTCCAGGCCGTGCAGATGAGCGTGCTGCCCAAGGTCATCGAGACGCCGCCGGTAGCCGCCGTTGCCCAGGATGGCATTGAGCTGCGGGCCAAGGCCCGGGTCACCGTGCGCACCAACATTGAACGGCTGGTGGGCGGCGCCGGGGAGGAAACCATCATCGCCCGCGTTGGCGAGGGCATCGTTACCACCATCGGCTCCGCCGCCTCTCACAAGGCCGTGCTGGAGAACCCCGATTCCATCTCCCAGACCGTGCTGGAAAAGGGCCTGGATAAGGGCACCGCGTACGAGATCCTTTCCATCGATATCGCGGATATCGACGTGGGCCGCAACATCGGCGCCCAGCTGCAGACGGATCAGGCCGAGGCCGACCGCCGCATCGCCCAGGCCAAGGCAGAGGAACGCCGGGCCATGGCCGTGGCCCATGAGCAGGAAATGAAGGCCGCCGTGCAGGAAATGCAGGCCAAGGTGGTGGAAGCCCAGGCTCAGGTGCCCCTGGCTATGGCGGAAGCCCTCCGAGAAGGCAAATTGGGCGTCATGGACTACTACCAGATGCAGAATACCATCGCCGACACCGAGATGCGCACCGGCATTGCCAAGGCCGCGTCCCCCGCTTCGGAAATCATCAAGCCCCTGGACGGCAAAAAGTAATTGATCGGAAGGGCGGATGGAAGCGTCCGCCCTTCCTCTTCCCATAAAGAAAGGAGGGTGCGTCTATGCCCGTCGTATGGCTGCTTTTCATGGTGCTCATCATCGTGCTGAACGTGACGAGCAAGCAGATAAAGGCCCAGAAGGACGCAACGACCCCCGCCGCGCAGACCCAGAAAGCTCAGGCTACCTCTAAGCAGCCCCAGCGCCCGCAGGCGGCGCAGCCGAACAGGCCCGCCGCGAAGGCCGTGAAGCCCGCCGCGCCCGCCCATCAGCCCAAGCCCCTGGAGGCCCACATGCACACCCCCGGCATGGGCATTGAAGGCGTGGGCAGCGAAGGGGAGGATTGCTGCCACGATTATATGCTGAAGGATCTGACTGCCCTGGACGGCGAGGCCGTTCCCGCCATGGAGGGCATCAAGGCCCCGGAGGCCCAGGCCCTGCTGCAGGGCGTGATCTTCAGTGAGATCCTGGGCCGCCGCCCCGCATTGCGCTACGGGAGGAAGCAGGCATGACCGAAAAAGCCCTGATCTCCGTCCTCATTGCCGACGACGATCCCGGCATGCGGCTGATCCTGCGGAAAAAAATTCAGGATACGGATGGCTTTTTCGTGGTGGGGGAGGCCGTTACTGGGGACGAATGCATGGCCCTGTACGATAAGCTGACCCCCCAGGTGGTGTTTCTGGATGTGGATATGCCGGGGAAAACGGGCATCGAGTGCGCCCGGCTCATTCAGGATCAAAACCCCGCCTGCGTGCTGATCTTCGCTACGGGCCACGAGGAATACATGGGCGAAGCCTTTGAGGTGTATGCCTTTGATTACCTGGTGAAGCCCTTCAGGCTGGATCGGCTGGAACAGACGCTGGAGCGCATCGAAAGCCGCCTGCACCGCACGGCTCAAGCCCCCGCCGCCCTGCCCCGGCCCGCCGAGCCCCGGAACGCCGGGGGAAGGCTGATGCTGCGGCATCGGGACGGGGTCACCTTCGTGGATATGCAGGATATCCTTCTGGTGCAGCGGGAGGATCGGACCACCGTGATCTATACGGAAAACAACGGGCGCTATGTGCTGCCCGAAACCCTCAGCGAAACGGAAGCCCGGCTGGACCCGGACCTCTTCTTCCGCTGCCACAAGAGCTATATCATCAACCTGCGCCGCATCAAGAACATCACCCCTTACGGGCGGTGGACCTACGTGGTGCAATTGGAGGGCACCGCCCACGACGCCCTTATCACCCACGAAAAATACGAAGAATTGGAAAAGCGGTTCGGGTAAAAAAATACCCCCGAAATAGCTCGGAGGCTCGATTCCAAGATTCATTTGCAGTTTTCCCCTCCCCCATTGCCTTTCTCGAAGGAGGCGCGGGGGAGGGGTTCTTTGCGCTCCAAAGAGCCTCGCCCCCGCAATTTTTTTCTCTCGTTCTCCGTTATCTCCACAGTCCCTTGTGCCGGATGGGCTTTTCCATCCGGCTTTCCACGTACTGGGAAAGCAGGGGGCCGGGGGCGCAGGCGTCGGGGAGGGCGGTCTTATCGATGCCCTTTTCCAGCACCTCCCGCATCCAAAGCACCTGCTCCGGCGTCACGGCTTTCAGGCCGGTCAGCTGCTGGGCGCAGGAAGCACACACCAGGCCGCCGCTGTCGGTATCCATGAGGCGGATATCGGCGTCCGGGATGCGTTTGCCGCATTTCACGCAATGGGAAAGCCGGGGCCGATAGCCGCTGACGGCGGAAAAATGCAAAAGGAAGGCGGCGGTGACGGCCTGCATGTCCCTGTCTCCGTAGGCCAGGCGGGATAGGGACCGGGCCAGCAGGGTGAACAGCTCCACGGCCCGATCCCCCGGCTGGGCGGCGGCCTCGGCAATGGCGATCAAATAGGTGGCGTATTGCAGCCGTTCATAATCGGTGCGCAGGGGGTAGAAGGTCTCGGTCACGTGGCAGGAGGTGACGGTCATGCGGCCTTTGCCGGTGTAGAGCACGTACTCCCCCAGGGCGAACCATTCGCTGGCGGACAGCAGGGGACTGCCCATCCGCTTGCAGCCCCGGCACAGGGCCTCCACCCGGCCCAGAGCGGGGGAAAGCAGGGTGAGCATGCGGTCATGCTCCCGATAGTCGGCGTGGCGCAGGACGATCCCCTGGGTGGTGAGGGACGGCATGGAAAGGCTCCTTTCAAAAGTGAATAGGGAAGCGTGAAAAGCAAATAAATGCAGAAGGACAATAAACAACCGCCTTCCAGCCTGTTTTCAGCTTCCCGTGGAACGGTAAAAGCGCAGGGCGCGGCGGAACAGGAGATACAAAAGCGCGAAGGAAACAAGGCCGGACAGGGGGCTTACGAAGGCCGCCCAATCGGGCCAGCCGTACAGGGGCTTTCCCAGGATGTAGGCGGCGGGGCACTGCAGCGTCAGGGCAAAGGGGGCAAGGACGGTAAACAGCACCCGCAGGGGCCGGGGATACACGTCGATGGGGTATTCGCAGGCGCTGCGCCCGCCGTAGGTGATGGCGTTCACCAGCTCCACCGATTTCACGGAATGGATGACGAATATGCCCTCCAGCAGAAACAGGCCCAGGATCATAATGCCGCCCATGAGAACGGCCTCCGTGAGGGCCAGGGCTTTCCAGACCGTCCATTGCACGTTCGCCATGCGGCTGCCCAGGGTCAGCGCCGCCGTGCCCACGGCGATGCAGGCAAAACGCCGGGGGTCCATGGCCCAGCACATCGCCTGGGTCAGCACCCCCCGAGGCCGCAGGAGCAACGTATCCAGCTGCCCGGAGCGCACCATGCCGGGAAAGGCCCCGGTGACGCCCCGCCCGAAGCATTCCGTCAGGTAAAACGTGACGGACATAACGCCGAAGAAAAAGTACAGATCCCCGGCTTCCCATTGGTTCAGCCGATCAAAGCGATCCACGATCAGGATCACCGCCAGCAGCTCCCCGCCCTCCATGATGAGCTGGGCCAGGGTCTGCATCAGGAAGGAGGCGGGGTATTGCAGCTGACATTTCAGCTGCATCCACATGGAATGAAGGTATAATTTGACGGTATTCAACGGCTTTCCTCCTTTTCAGCCTCCCTGCACTACCAGCCGCCGCTGGTTCTGCCTCCAGATGAGCAGGCCCAGGGCGATCAGGGCCGCCGTCCACAGGGCCTGGATCAGCAGGGCTTCCGGGGCCCGGGCAATGGGATATTCCCCGGTGTAGAGGCGGATGGGGGTATCCAGCAGCTGGGCGTAGGGCAGGAGGGTAATGACCCGCTGCCAGGAATCGGGGAACAGGGTCAGAGGCAGGATGTTGCCGGAAAAGGTCATCATCAGCATATTGAACAGCGCCTGGGTGCCCCGGAAATCCAGGGTGCGGAAGGTTAGGCCCATGACGATGTTTTCCAGGGCGCTGACGCATAAAAGCCCCAGGGCGACGCCGCAGGCCGCCAGCCCCAGCGCCGGCAGGGAGGCGGGCAGGGCGATGCCCCAGCCCTCCGGCAGCAGCGCGGCGAAGATCAGCATGGGCGCGGCCCGAAGCAGGCTGCCCATCAGCTTCTGGGCCATGATGGTGGCGTAATAGTATCCGTACAATTGCAGCGGGCGGCACAGGTCGTAGGCGATGGAGCCGGTGCGGATCTTATCCATCAGCTCCGGGTCAGAGGAAAAGATCATGCGAAAGAAGGCCTGCTGCAGCCACACATAGGTGGTGATGGCGGACAGGGGCATGCTTTGGGGCTTGCCCAGGTACAGCGCCCGATAGATCGCTACCAGCACCAGCCCGAAAAAGATCTGGCAGATGATGCCGCCCAGCGCCGCGCCCCGGTACTGCAATTCCATTTTCCACCGCATGCGGAAGGCCGAAATATACGCGCTCATAAATCCATTTCCTTATACATTGCTGCGATCAGGTGATCCACGTTCTGCCCCTGCACCGTCATCTCACGGATAGGCCCGGCAGCTTGCAGGAGAGCGATCAGATCGGAGGTGGGCACAGCGTCGGGGCGGTAGGTGATTTTCCATTGATCCCCTTCCCTGAGCACCTGGCAGTTAGGGGGAAGCGCAGGCAGGGCGTCGCACCGCACCGTCATGACCCGTTCGGTATCGTAGCGGGACAGAAGATCGGGCAGCGCGCCGTCGAACAGCTTGTTCCCATGCCCCAGCACCATGACCCGGGGGCACAGGGCGGCGATATCCTCCATATCGTGGGTGGTGAGCAGGATGGTGGTGCCCTTCTCCCGGTTCTCCCGGCGCAGAAAATCCCGCAGGGCCAGCTTGCTCACCGCGTCCAGGCCGATGGTGGGCTCGTCCAGGAATAAAAGCTCCGGCCCGTGGAGCAGCGAGCCGCACAGCTCCGCCCGCATCCGCTGCCCCAGGCTCAGCAGCCGCAGGGGCGTGCGCAGGATATCGGTGAGCCCCAGGGCCTCCGTCAGCTCCTCCAGCCGCAGCCGGTAGGCGTTATCCGGCACCCGGTAAATATCCCGCAGCAGGGAAAAGCTGTCCAGGATGGGCACGTCCCACCAAAGCTGGCTCCGCTGCCCGAACACCACGCCAATATGGCGCACGTGCTCCTTCCGCTCCTTCCAGGGCACCCGTCCCCCTACCAGCGCCCGGCCCCCTTCCGGGGTCAGGATGCCGGAGAGGATCTTCACCGTGGTGGATTTGCCCGCCCCGTTGGGGCCGATGTAGCCCACCAGCTCGCCCCGGTCAATGGAGAAGGAAACGCCGTTCAGCGCCTGAACGATGGTCTTTTCCCGCGTCAGTTTTCCCTTTTCCCGCTTTTTGCGCACGGTAAAGGTTTGTTGCAGGTTTTCCACGGCAATGTAGCGCATGCTTTCCTCCATGTGTCTGAAAAGAAACAAAAAGCAAGGAAAGGGATTTTAACCTAATTTTTTTATTTCGTCAAGCAAAAATCACACATTTGCTGAAAATAGCATCCAACGCCTGGATGCTCGTTTTTCCCGCGCAGCTCATTTTTTGATCTCCCTGCAGATGCCTGTCTGTTTTACACGAACAATTATATCATAACGCTCGGCGTGCGCCCATTCGGGGCCCGCCGAGACGGAGAATTGGCCTT
>CAJOPV010000130.1 GCA_905236495.1 uncultured Christensenellaceae bacterium | reverse complement strand
GTCCTCTTCCGTCTTCATATCCTCGGCGCCGGCGTCCAGGGCGGTCATCATCATTTCGTCCTCGTCCATGCCGGGCTCCCGCTCGATGACGATGACGCCCTTATGATCGAACATGTAGCTGACGGATCCGGGCGTTCCGAGAGAGCCGCCGTTTTTATCGAAAATGTGGCGCACGTCGCTGGAGGTGCGGTTGCGGTTATCGGTGACGATCTGCGCGATAATGGCGACGCCGCCGGGGGCGTAGCCCTCGTAGGTGATTTCTTCGTAGTTGGCCCCCGTGCCCTCGCCGGCAGCCTTTTTGATGCTGCGCTGGATGTTGTCGTTGGGCATGTTATTGGCCTTGGCTTTGGCAATGATATCCTTCAGCTTGCTGTTGGAATCCGGGTTGGCCCCGCCTTCCCGAACGGCGATGGCGATCTCGCGCCCGATCTTGGTAAAGATCTTGCCCCGGGCCGCGTCGGTCTTGCCTTTTTTGGCCTGGATATTATGCCACTTGGAATGTCCTGACATGTAAAAATCCCTCCCATAGGATGTTTTCGATCAAATGAACGGTTTATTATAGCATGCTTTCCCTCTCCCGTCAAATCTCATTTTCAGCATTTTATCTTGACAGGAGGGCAAAAACCGCCTATAATAGCAAAGCACGCCGGCGTGATGGAATTGGCAGACGTGACGGACTCAAAATCCGTTGGGCTCATCACCCGTGTGGGTTCGAGTCCCACCGCCGGCATGAAGGGCCGGGCGTTTCCAAAGAAGGAAGCGCCCGGTTTTATGTTTTGGAAAGGCGGGCATGCTCTGTTTTCAATTCCCTGCATAGCATGCCAAAGCTCCAATGCCGGTTGGTTTCCGTCAGCACCGCCTTGAAAGGGATCGGGGCAAGGCCGCTTTCCCGCAGGGCTTTCAGCAGCGCATCGACCTGGCTGTCGGAAAGGGAGGCCATCACGATCATTTCCGCATCCACAGGCATGGGTGGCAATGGCTTATTCGGCGCGTCCTGATCCCCGCAAAGAGCGCCCAAGGGCATATCGTATTCCCGGGGCTCAATCACCTTGAACCCAAAGCCCAGAGACAGAGCGATCATGGAAAGGCGCATGACCCGTCCCGGCTCCATATGCGCGCATAACAGCATTGCTTCCACAGCCATTCCCCCATTTCTTTTTCAGTATAGCGAAAGAAAATCAGAAAATCAAGGAAAAAAGCCTTGACATATCTGGTATAATATCTGTTGCGGAAAAAGATTCCGCACCAATCAACAGCACCGTTAAAGGAGAGTTCAAAAGTATGGTAAAGGTCAACATTATTTCCGGGTTCTTAGGCGCGGGAAAAACCACGCTGATTAAAAAGCTGCTGGGCGGCAGGATCGCCCGGGAAAAGGTGATTCTGCTGGAAAACGAATACGGCGAGATCGGCATTGACGGCGGCTTTATGAAGGACGCCGGCATCACCGTTACGGAGCTGAACAGCGGCTGCATCTGCTGCACCCTGGCGGGGGATTTCCAGAAAGCCATGGACGAGCTCATCGACACCTATCACCCGGATCGCATCCTGGTGGAGCCCACGGGGGTAGGCAAGCTCAGCGAAATTATCGCTGCGGTGGAAAAGGCCAAAGCCCGGCATGAAGATTTGACGGTTTCCGGCTGCGCAACGGTGGTGGATGCGGGCAAATGCCGCATGTATATGAAGAATTTCGGCGAATTTTTCATCGATCAGGTGAAATCCGCCGCCACCATCATTTTCAGCCGCACCCAGCTTCTGACCCCCGATCGGGTGGAAAAGAGCCGGGCCCTGATCCTGGAGCAGCACCCCGACGCCCGCATCATCACCACCCCCTGGGATGATCTGGACGCGGATATGATGCTGGAGGTCATTGAAAGCGGCAAGCCCATTGAGATCCACGTGGATTTGGACGACGACGATGATGAGGATGAGCATGAGCACCACCATCATCATCACGATCACGATGAAGAGGAGCATGAGCACCATCATCATCACGACCACGATGATGAGGAGCACGAGCATGAACACGGTCACGACCATCACCACCATCATCACCATCATCCCGGCGAGCACGACGCCGACGAGGTGTTTGAAAACGTGGGCGTGGAAACGGCCCGGCGCTTTACCCGGGATGAGATCCGCAGCATGACGGACGCCCTTTCCGACGAAGAAGAATACGGCTTGATCCTGCGGGCCAAGGGCATCCTGCAAACGCCGGATGGCGTATGGTTCCAGTTTGATTATGTGCCCGGCGAACTGCAGATGCGGGACAGCAGCCCGGATTACGCGGGCCGCCTGGTGGTCATCGGCACACATATCGACGAAAAGGCGCTGAAGCAGCTCTTCAACGTGTAAGGATAAGCGCATGAAACCAGTACAGAAATTAGTGGGCGTGTATATCGCCACGGGCTTCATCGAGAGCGGCAAAACTACCCTGATCCACTCCATGCTGGAAGACGAGGGCTTTACCCACGGGGAAAAGACCCTCATCATCAGCTGCGAGGAGGGCATCGTGGAATACGACGAAGCGCTGCTGGAAAAAAGCAACGCCACGCTGGTGATGATGGACGATAAGGATCAGTGGACGGAGGAAAGCCTGCGCCAACTGGACGCCAAGGTGCAGCCCGAGCGGGTCATTATCGAATACAACAACATGTGGGGCATCGATTACCTGGGCTCGGTGGAGATGCCCGCCCTGTGGCGGGTGGTGCAGGTGATCACCACCGTGGACGCCACCACCTTTGAAAACTACATGAACAACGTGCGCACCATCCTCACCGATCCCATGAAGGAAGCGGACCTGGTGCTCTTCAACCGCTGCACCGACAGCATGCCCAAATCCCAATGGCGGCGAAACATCCGGGCGCTGAACCAGGGGGCCAATATCCTCTTTGAAAACACCGACGGCTCCTCCGAGGACGGCGTCGCCGACGAGGATCTCCCCTACGATATGAAAGCCGATATCATCGATATCGCCGACGATCAGATGGGCATTTTCTATGTGGATAGCCTGGATCACCCGGAGCGCTACGACGGCAAAACCGTTCGCCTGATAGGCCAGCCCTTCCAGGAAAACGGCATCCCTCAGGGGTACTATTACTTCGGTCGCCTCGCCATGACCTGCTGCGCCAACGATATTCAGCCCATGGGCTGGGTAACGCGGGGCACGTTGAAGCCCGCGGCGCGGCATTTCTTCCGCCTCACCGCCAAATGCGAAAAGATGCAGGGCGGCGACGGACGGGCCATCCTCATGTTTACCGAGCTCAAGGCCGAGCCTGCCGCCCGGCCCCGGGAAAAGTACATCACCTTCAACTGATCTTTTCCATTCCCACCCGGATGCGCCGCGTCCGGGTGTATTTTTTTGGTTTTTATCGTAATCGGGGCGAATATGTGGTATAATTTTTTCACATATTTGCAAGGAGGGGTTTTTTACCATGAAGAAACTGCTTTCCCTTTTGCTTGCGCTGAGCATGCTTCTCAGCGCCATGCCCGCCCTGGCGGAAGCCCTGCCGGATTCTCCCGATCCGTCCCAGCTTCCTCTGGCAGGCGACGAGGTTTACGGCTTTCAGGCCGTCGAGATTCGGGATTTCCCGCTGATCGGCGCGCAGCTGATCCTCTTTGAGCATCAAAAAACCGGCGCCAAGCTGCTCTATGTTGCCAACGAGGATACCAACCGCGCTTTCCAGCTGACCTTCCCCACCCGGCCCATCGACAACACGGGTCTCCCCCACGTGTTTGAGCACGCCATCCTTTTCGGGTCAGAAAAGTATCCTTCATCTTCCCTGTTCTTCAATCTGATCTATCAGACCTACAATACCTACGTGAACGCCAATACCACCGACGCCAGCACCAATTTCCCCCTTGGTTCTCTTTCCGAGATCCAGCTGCTGCGTCTGGCGGATTTCTATGTGGACGCCTGCTTCCATCCGCTGATCATGACGGATGAAAGCATTTTCCGCACCCAGGCCTGGCATTACGACCTGCCTGACCTGGACGGCGAAATGACCTATGAGGGCGTGGTGTATTCCGAAATGCAGGGCGCCCTTACGCTTTCCCACGCCGCCATGGATAACGCCAACGCCGCCACCTTCCCCGGCGCCGCGCTGAGCTATAATTACGGCGGCGTGCCCGCAGTCATTCCGGATATGACCTGGGAGGACGTGAAGGCTTACCACGACAAATACTATCATCCCTCCAACTGCTTCGCCATCCTCTACGGGCAGTTTGAGGATTACGCCGCCTTCCTGGCCCTGCTGGACGAAACCTTCTCCCAGTATGAGAAGGCCGAATTCACCTTTGAGGACGAAGGCTATACCGCCATCACGGAGCCCGTGACGGCTGCGTATGGCTACCCCATGGCAGAGGGGACGGACGTCAATAACCAGTCCGTGATCTACTATTACATCCTCTGCCCCGGCATGAAGGGAGACGTGGAGCAGGAAAACCTGATCGACCATGTCTGCTCCCTGCTGAATGAAACCGGCTCTGTGTTGAGCCAAACCTTCAAAAAGGCCTTCCCCTCCGGCTCCGTCAGCACCGGGCGCGAAGTAGCCGCGCCGGAGGATGCCATCGCTTTTGTGGCTTCCGGCATGAACGAGGGGGACGCAGAGCAGTTCAAGGCGCTGGTGGACGAAGCGATTGCCAACGTGGCTGAAAACGGCTTCCTCCAGGACATGGTGGACAGCGCCATGACCGGCCTCAGCATTTCCACCAAGCTGGCCCCCGAAAGCGGCGACCCCGTGGAAGGCGTCGTATCCAGCCTGGCGTATAACTACGCCGTATCGGGCAACCCCTTCCAGTATGCCGAATACGTGGATTCCCTCTCCGCCATCGACGAAGAAAATCAACAGGGGCTGCTGAAGGAAGCCGCCGCCAAGTGGCTGAAGGACGCGGCGCTTTACACCCTGACCACCACCTATCCCGCTCCCGGCGAAAAGGAAAAGACGGACGCCGCGCTTGCGGAAAAGCTGGCTGGCATCAAGGGCGGCATGACGCAGGAGGAACTGCAGGCCATCGTGGATGAAACCAACGCTGCGCCCAAGGAAGAGGACACCACCGAGCTGATGGCTAAGATCAAGGCCGTCTCCGTAGAAAGCCTGCCCGAGGAAATCCGGGAATACACCGTCAATGACTTTACCGATGAAAGCGGCGTCCGCCACATCGAGGTGCCCGCCGGCGTGGACGGCATCGGCTATGTTTCCCTTCTGATGGACGCTGCTTCCCTGCCCCAGGAGGATATTCACTGGATGCGCCTCTACACCCGCCTTCTGGGCCAATTGGACACCGAAAAGCACACCAAGGAAGAATTGGACGTGCTCATTTCCCGTTACCTGTACGACAAGGTCACGGGCGTCAACGCGGTGGACCGGATCGACAGCATCCATCCCTACATGGTGGCAGAATGGTACGCCCTGGACGACGATCTGGCGGCAGGCTATGATCTGATGGAAGAACTGCTTTTCCAGACCCGCTTTGACGACGCCCAGAAGCTGATGGAGCAGGTGCAGGCCCAAAAGACCGCTGTCCGTGCCACCATCAACAGCAACTCCTACTCGATCATGCTGTACCGCGGCATGGCCGATCAGTACCCCTTCTACCGCTACTACAACTATATGAACTACCTGGATTACTACGCCTTCCTGGAAAACCTGGAGGCTCAGCTGAATGAGAATCCCGAGGAAGTGACGAAGCATTTTGAGGAAGTGCAGACCTTCTTCCGCAACAGCGCCGGGGCCATCGCGGCCTTCGCCGGCAACGAGGAAAGCATCGAATTGAACCGTCCCCTGGCCGACGCCTTCATGGCGAAAATGGACCATGTTGAGCGGGAAGCCGTCGAATACGATCTGCCCGCCGGCAGCCAGCGCGAGGCCCTGATCATCGACGGCAACATCCAGTTCAACAACGTGATCGCCACCGCCGACGATCTGGGCATCGAGGGCTTTGACGCGGGCCTGTCCGTCGTTGCTTCCCTGGTGAGCGATCAACTGCTGGTTCCCGTTCTGCGGGATCAGATGGGCGTTTACACCCCCTGGAACGCCGTCATGGATAACGGCAGCATGTATCTGATTTCCTACCGCGACCCCAACGTGAAGGAAACCTTCGACGTGTATGCCTCCCTGGCGGATATGATCGACCAGATCGACGTGGATCAGGACACCCTGGACGGCTACATCATGAGCGCTTATTCCGAATTTGCCAAGCCCGCGGGTGAGCTGACCGGCGCGGTCAACGCCATTAACGACGTGCTGACCGAGCAGAAGGCCGACCGGGCGCTGGATTCCATGCGCCAGATCAAGGCCGTGACGCCCGAAACCGTAAAGAATGCCGCCGAAATCTACCGCAAAGCCTGGGAAAACGGCGTGCATTCCACTTCGGGCAGCGCCGCCGCCATCAACGCCAACGCCGATCTGTACGAAACGATCCTCAATCCCTTCAACGCCAAGGACATGTCCGAGGCCGCCTTTAAAGACCTGCCGGAGGACAGCGAATACTACAGCGTCGTCATGGATGCCGTCAATGAAAAGCTGATGTCCCCGCTGGAGGACGACTTCTTTGGCACGGCTGAAAACGCCACGGTAAGCGACGCGCTCTCCGCCGTTTATGTGCTGCTGTACGGCATCCCAGACGCGGCGAAGGATTGCCTGGACCTGCTTGTTGCGAACAATCTTTTAAGCGCCGATACCGACCTGGACGCGGAGCTTACGGAAGGCTTCCTCACCGATCTGTTTACGGCCCTGGGCGCTCCCGTTTCGACGGACGATCCCGACGCCGTGATGACGAGAGGCGATCTTGCCATGTTCCTCTGCGGCGAATAATCTTCTATCCTGCGGGGCTGCGTTACGCGGCCCCGCTTTTTGTTTGGGAAAGGATATCCGTTCTATCCTGAATGTTTGTCCATTGTTGCTATTGCCCGCCTCTTCTTGACCGTGATATAATGAGCATGGTTCCAAAGCAGTTTTCCCAACCGATTGGTGAAAGGATGCGAAACGATTATGAATAGGCTCAATCAGCAGCTGTGCCCTACCGTCAAGCGCCCGGAGCATATCCGCGTGATGCAGTTCGGCGAGGGCAATTTCCTGCGCGCCTTCGTGGATGAAATGCTGGATAATCTCAACACCCAATGCGGCGGCGATTACGGCGTCGCCATCGTGCAGCCCCTGGACAGGGGCATGTGCCATATGCTCCGGGAGCAGGACGGGCTATATACCGTGATCCTTCGGGGCCGGGAAGAGACGGGAGACGTAAAAAAGGTAAAAATCGTGGGCTCCGTCATCAGGACCGTTGAGCCCTACGCCGATTTCCAGAGCTACCTGGACCTTGCCAAGGAGGATACCCTTCGCTTCATCGTCAGCAATACCACCGAGGCGGGCATCGTTTATACCGGGCAGGACCAGTACGGCGACGCGCCCCAAGCCTCCTATCCCGGCAAGCTGACCCGCTTCCTGCATGAGCGCTATCTGCTGGGCAAGCCGGGCTTCATCATCCTGCCCTGCGAGCTGATCGACGATAATGGCGCGCATTTGAAGGATGCCGTGCTGAAAACCGCCGCTCAATGGCAGCTGGGGGACGATTTCATCGCCTGGATCGAAAAGGACAATATCTTCTGCTCCACCCTGGTTGACAGGATCGTTACCGGCTTCCCCCGGAAGGAGCTGCCCGGCCTGTTTGAGGAGCTGGGCTATGAGGATCAGCAGCTGGATACCGCCGAGCCCTTCGGCCTGTGGGTCATCGAAGGCCCGGAGCAGGTGAAAAAGGAGCTGCCGCTGGATCAGGTAAACCCGGTTGTGTTTACCGATAACGTGAAGCCCTATAAGCTTCGGAAGGTGCGCATGCTCAACGGCGCCCATACCACCATGGTGCTGGGAGCGTATCTGGCGGGCCTGGATACCGTAGGCGAATGCATGGCAGACAAGGACGTGCGGCCTTTCCTGGAAAAAGCGCTGTATGACGAGATCATGCCCAACGTGCCCCTGCCCGAAAACGTGGTGCGGGAATTTGCCGCCGCGGTGCTATTGCGGTTTGAAAACCCCTTCAACCGTCACGAGCTGCTCTCCATCGCGCTGAACTCCGTCAGCAAGTGGACCGCCCGGGTGCTGCCTACTTTGAAGGATTATACGGCGAAAACGAGCTCCCCCGCTCCCTGCCTCGCCTTCGGCCTGTCCGCCCTGATCTGCTTCTATACCGGCATCCGGCAAAACGCCGCCGGGGATTATGAGGGGCTGCGGAACGGCCTTCCCTATCCCGTGAAGGACGACGCCCCGGTGCTCGCCTTCTTTTCCGGGCTTTCCAAGGATACGGACAGTCGGAAGCTGGCCCAGGCCGTGCTTTCCAATGAGAACCTGTGGGGCGAGGATCTGACGGGGATCCCGGGCCTAAAGGATCTGGTAGCAAAGCAGCTTGATGCCATCCGTGCCAATGGCATGCGTGCCGCCATCCGGGCAACGCGGGAGTAAGCGCCATGGATCAGATCAAATTGCACGAATTGGATAACGTGGCGGTGCTCTTGTCCCCTCGGGATCAGATCCCGGCGGGGCACAAGATCGCCCTCAAGGATATCGCAAAAGGCGAGAAAGTCATCAAATACGGCAATCCCATCGGCATCGCCGCGGCGGATATCAAGGCGGGCGAATGGGTGCACTCCCATAACCTGAAAACGGCCTTGAGCGGCGAAAAGGATTATACCTATCAGCCCAAGCCTATTCATTCCGCCGCGCCCTTCGCCGGCTCCTTCATGGGGTATGCAAGGCCTGACGGACGGGTGGGCATCCGCAATGAGATTTGGGTGCTGCCGCTGGTGGGGTGCGTGAATCATACCGCCCAGCGCATCGTACAGAAAGCCGAAAAAGAGGTTGGCGCGCCCGTTTATACCTTCCCTCATCCCTACGGCTGCAGCCAGCTGGGCGAGGATCATAACCGCACCCGGGATCTGCTCTGCGCCCTGGCGCGTCATCCCAACGCCGGGGGCGTGCTTGTGCTGGGTCTGGGCTGCGAAAACAACACCATGGACGCCTTCAAGGCGCAACTTGGCCCGGTGGATGAAAAAAGAGTCAAATTCCTGATCTGCCAGGAGCAGGAGGACGAGGAGGAAGCCGCCTTATCCCTGATCCGGGCTTTGCGCGAAGAATTAAAGAATGACAAACGCACATCGCAGCCCGTTTCCAAGCTGGTGATCGGGCTCAAATGCGGCGGCTCCGACGGCTTTTCCGGCATCACCGCCAATCCCCTCTTAGGCGCCGTCAGCGACGGCATCTGCGCCGCCGGCGGCACGGCGCTGCTGACCGAGGTGCCCGAAATGTTCGGTGCGGAGGAGCTCTTGATGGCGCGCTGCCGGGATGAAAAGGTGTTTCAAAAAACCTGCAATCTCATCAACGGCTTCAAAAAATACTACCAGGATAACCACATGCCGGTGTATGAAAATCCCTCTCCCGGCAACAAGGCCGGCGGCATCACCACCCTGGAGGAAAAAAGCCTGGGCTGCACCCAAAAGGGCGGCTTGGGCGCGGTGGAAGATGTGCTGCCCTACGCAACGCCCGTCACCCAGCCGGGGCTTAACCTGGTATGGGGCCCGGGCAATGATATCTGCGCCGTCACGTCTCTGACTGCCGCCGGGGCCCAGATGATCCTGTTCACCACAGGCCGTGGCACTCCCTTAGGCGGCCCTGCCCCCACCCTGAAGGTCGCCACCAATTCCTCCCTGGCCCAGCGCAAGTCCGGCTGGATCGATTTTAACGCGGGCCAGCTGCTCAGCGGCACCGCCATGCCCGACGCTGCCCAGGCCCTTTTCTCCCTGGTGCTGGATACCGCCAGCGGCAAGGAAACCAAAGCCGAGCAAAATGGCTACCGTGAAATCGCTATCTTCAAAAGCGGGGTCACGCTGTAAAGCGAACCATTTCTCATTTGGCGGGGCAACCCACCTTTTTTGTGTTTTTTCCTGAAAGAAATTGAAGATTGGGCATAAATCCTGTATAATGAATAGTGTATTGATTCATGAAACCCGGAGGGATGGCAGGATGGTTGATAATCAGCCTATGCTGAATGATTATGTGGATATGGCCTATAACGGCCCGCTTTCCCATATCTTTATCAGCTATTCTCATGCCGATTTTGAAAAAGTGGTGCATATCCTGCGCTATATGTATCACGATGGGCTTCGGTTCTGGTATGACCGCGGTATCATGACAGGTGACGAATGGAAGGATACAATCGACCAGCGCCTGAACAGCAGCTGCCGTTTCCTTTTGTTCCTTTCCAACGGTACGGAGCAGCGATCCGAAGTGATCCGGGAATTGCGGACCGCTATCTCCCTTTGCAAGGAGCGTCCTGATTATCGGGTTTATGTGGTGCTGCTGGAAAGAATGCCGCTTTCGCATGTGTTCCGGCAGGAGCCTGAAATTCTGGCATTCTTGCAGAAGGTGCAGTTTATTTCGCTTTATCGGTATCGCCTGACTACTCAGTTTCTTGAAACGCTGCTGAACCCCCGGCTTTGGCCTCAAGCTGTGATCGATGAAGCGCTTCGGGGCTTGCATCTTCCCCTGCCGGAATTGAACCAGGTCGGTAAAGCGCCCGATACCTTTCAGGACGTGCAGGAGGATAATCCCTATATCTATCAAAAAGTTTTTCCCGTACGCTGCCAGTCGGAGGGCATCGCTTTTTATACCCTTGAGATTGGCGAAACGGACCCGCTGACCGCTTATCCCCTTTGCATAGATAATCAATGGTGCCCCGTATCCTTTTATGATGATCCCGATTTCCAGGCGGAAGGATTTCAAAGCCAACGCCTGTCCGCCATACGAATCCAACTGCAGCAGCGGGAAATATTCCGTGCGCTGCTGCATCATTGGCAGGTGCTCGTCAATCGTGCGTCCATCTTTAATTCCACAGTGTTTCAGGCGTGGTACGGATCGGAAGGAAACGATCAGAAGGCGTTTTTTGAATTGCTTGAAAATGGCTCCATCGTTATTTATCTGATGCGGGAAAAGAGCCCCTTTGAAGCGCCGGTCTATGATCATGACGAGCGCCTGTTCGCAGCTTGGCAACGTGCCTGTCAAGCCGCCCCGGTATTCTGTATTCGCATGGATTGGCAGGATGACGCACACAATGCCGCCATGGCTTCCCGCAGCCTGGCCGCCAGATTCCGCACCCTGCTTTTAACTACGTCCGAGGATCAAAACCTGCTGGATACTTTTTGCGACGCCATGAAAATTCCCTGCGAACAGCAATTCCAGTTCCGCCAGCTTTGGGCCCAGGTGCGGGACGCGGTGATCGCAGGAAGTAAAGATAAGATAACAAACTTTAATCGGGAGCAGGTATATCGTCAGTTTTTGCTTCGGAATGACGGAAGCCCTGTTACGGACTGCAAGCTGGATTACAGCCGTCCCTTTGTCAAAGAATTAAAACATATCGTGGATTTTGTGTATATGTTGAATTTGCCCCAGGCCTTGATGGTCCAGCCCATGGTTGGCTACGAAGAGCCGTTATGGGATTATGTGCTGTCCGAGCGTCTGCATCAGCGGCATTACCGCACGCTGAACTGGGATGAGGTCTATTGCGCCATTCTGGCCTTCTCCATGGATTTTCTGAAAAATAAACTACCGCATGCCCGGCATCCTGAACGATTGACGCTGAGCGGGCTGAACCGGCTTCGGGCATTGCCCTCCTGGCGAAGCTATATGGAAGCGGTGGAAGCGGGCCGAAAACGGGCCAGGCTGAATGAAATCGATTTTCAGGATATTCACAGCGTTTGGCTGCGCTGTCAGAAATGGCTCTGCGACTGCGCAGAAACAGAGACAAGCCTGGATTGGGCCATGCCGGAGGGCAGTTTATCTTTGATCTATCACCTGGGCAACGATAAAGTCATAGCGGTTTACAGCCTGAATCCTGAAAAACAAAAGCTGTACGCAGACGAAGAAGCATGGTTCTCCAATCAGTCCCAAGGGGTCATCACCATTGATTATATTTGTGGCGATATGCTGACGGCGCAAAACGAAGGGAACTGTTTCCTTTCCCCTGTGCGGCTGTTTGAGGGGCTCATTGCGGAGCCTGCCCGGCAGGTACGTCGGAAACTGATGGCTACGCTGAAACTGCATTTTCAAACGATGAACGCGGGGATAGCAAATGACGTTTGAAGCGTATAAAAAACAAAAAGAACAAAGTACGGAATGGAAAAGGTATCAGACGCTGATGACGGAGCGCCCTGCTCTGTTTGCGCCTTGTGAATTGCTGAGCATCGAAACGTCGCTGGATGTAATTTGCGATTATGAGCTCAATACGCCCGATCGGGTAATCGGCGCGGTATATGAAAGCCCCTATTCCATCCTGATCGTGGATTTAGTGCGGGATCGAGAGGGGAACCGCTATTGCTATGAGCGCATTTTGCCAGCACAGCCCAATGGAGCCGTCATAACGGTTCCCGTCTATGAAGGCAAATTTGTACTGCTGCGTCAGTTCCGCCATGCCATTAGGAAAGAGCAGCTTTGCTTTCCTCGAGGATTTGGTGAAGCGGGCATTACCGCGGCAGGGAACGCGGGAAAAGAATTAATGGAGGAAATCGGCGCCGCTGTGCTGTCCGCCAAGCGTTTAGGCGCCGTATCCGGCGACAGCGGACTGAGCAGCGGAATGGCGGAGGTGTATGCATGCGTTGTAACTATGCCGCAAAAGCCGCAAACAAAAGAAGGCATCCATGAGATCCTGCTGGTATCCAAAGAAGAATTAGACCAGATGATCCAGAATGAAAAAATCACGGATGCGCTGACGCTGTCGGCTTATACCTTATATGCCGCTAAGAAAGGCAACTGAATCCATTATATCTCAAATCTTTCTACTTCCGGGCCGGAGATGCCCGTTATTTTGACGCGCTCCAGGGTGAGCTGATCCACGTTCCGAAGGATCAGGCCGCGTTTGACGCATGTTTCCACGCCGTCCGCCATGGCGGGTACCATGGGCTGGGCATCTTCCCGGAAGGAAAAGGCGCAGTCCCTCAGCGTCAAATGCTTGATGGGGCGCTCCGGCAAGCCCAGCACGTAGCCCACGCAGGCGCTGCAGCCCGCAGCTTCCACCCTTTCAAAGGCGATGCTGCCGACGGTGGGAGTGGTGTCATCAACCGGCTGCTTTTCCCGGCTTTGCACATAGGGCGTTTTTCCGTCCGGGTCGCAGTAATACATGCTGTTAACGATCAGCGGAGCCTTCACATCCTGCATCAGCACGTCTTCAAAGCGAATATCATCGACCACGGCGTACTTCCCGCGGCCTCGGCGGGTCTTGATACGCAGGCCCCGATCGTTGCCCCGCATCAGGCAGTGATGCACCCGCACGTTTTTGACGCCTCCTGCCATTTCGCTGCCCACGGTGACGCCGCCGTGACCGTCCAGCATGCCGCACCAGGCGATCTCGATATCCTGGCAGGGCGTTTGATATTTCATGCCCATATAGATTTTGCCGGATTTGATGGCGATGCAATCGTCCCCCACGGAAAAAACCGTGCCGTACATGCGGATGCCACGGCAGCTTTCCGGGTCAAAGCCGTCGGTGTTGGGGCTGACGGCGGGGGCCTGCACAGTTACGTTAAAAAAGCTAAGATCCCTGCTGAAATAAGGATGCAGATTCCAGGAAGGGCTGTTTTTGAAGGTAATGCCCTGGACAGTGATATCATTGCACCTTTCCAGAAACAAAAGCCTGCCCCGGTATGCCCCCCGCATTTCCTTGGGCCGATCCCACCAGTTATCCCGGGAAGCGCAGCCGTCCACCGTGCCCTGCCCGATGATCCGAACATCCTTAACATCTATGCCCGTCAGCGCCCCGGCGAAGCACTTCAGGGGATTCCCCTCCCAGGTGCCCAGAAGATATTCGCCCGTTTCATCCACGGTACGGGTCGTGCCCGGCAGAACAGGAAACGCACTTCGGTCTGTTTTCAGAGAAAGGACCGCGTTTTTTTTGATTTCCAGGGTCATATGGCTTTTTAGGAACAGCGGGCCGGTAGGATAGGTGCCCGCCGGAATCAGCACACGTCCGCCCTCGGGGCAGCACAAAATTGCCGCCTGGATGGCGGAGGTATCGTCATGGATGCCGTCGCCCGCTGCGCCGAAGGAGCGTACATTCAGCGTGCAAAACTCTTTCGCGGTCTGGAATACGACGGTTTCCGCCGCCTCACCCTCCGCTTGTGCTTTCAATTCGTACCGGGTATCGGGCCACAGATCGAAAAGAGAAAAAACGGAGCGATCCTCCCTGCCGATGGGCTGCCCGTTCAAGGTGAGGGCGTAGGCTTTTCGCGCCTGATATTTTCCCTCCGGGTCCAGCAGTACTGTGCAGGAACGGGAAGACGTATAAATGCATTTCATGTTTTATTTCCTCAGATATTCGGCATAGGCCATGAAATAGGGGCCCACGCCTTTGGCGTCGTCCGGCACCCGGGGCTCGCTGAGATAATAAGCAACGCTGCCGTCCCGCTTTTCTCCGGGGCCGAGGCCGGCAACCTGGCAGATATCATACAGCCGCAGGACGCCGTTTTCATCCTTTCTCAGCTTCTGCTCCGTCAGGCTTTCAAAGGCCTTCACAGCCCGATCCAGATACTTTTCCCCGTCCAGGATGCCCAAACGTACGCCCTTGAGCAGGGCATAGATCACCATGGCGCTGCCGCTGGTTTCCAGATAATTTCCTTCCACGTCCGCCCGGTCGATAACCTGATACCAAAGATCGGCCTTTTCATCCTGATACCTGACGATGCCCCGGATCGCCTCCACGAACAGATCTTCCAAAGCCCGGTAATGCTCGTAGATTTGGGGATCCATGCTGTCCAGGCAGTCGATGAGGGCCATCAGATACCAGCCCATGGAGCGCAGCCAGAAATTAGGGGATTTCCCCGTTTCCCTGTTGGCCCAGGGCTGTATTTTCGCCATATCGCAGGCGTGGTAATACAGCTGCTTTTCCTCGTCAAATAAGTATTGGCGCACGTTTTTGAATTGCCGGGCGATATCCCGGGCGTCCTTTTTCCCGCCGAAGCGAACGTCATATTCCGCCCGGAAGGGCTGGGCCATGTACAGCCCGTCCAGCCAAATCTGCTCGGGATAGATTTCCTTGTGCCAGAAATTGCCGCAGGCGCAGCGGGGATGGGTGGCAAGGCGGTCTGTCAAAAAATCCAGGGCCTTTCTGTACTTTTCCTCTCCCGTTTCATCCAGAGCGAAGAACAGGGCCTTGCCGCAGTTGATGGAATCGATGTTGTATTTATCCGTGGGGAAATTGGTGATCTCCCCCGCGTCCGAAATCACCCGATCCAGATAATCCAGCACGAAGGCTCGGCAGGCCTGATCGCCCGTGGCGGCGTACAGATCGGCGCAGCCTTTCAGCACGCACCCATCCTCGTAATTCCAATAGGTTTTATAAGGGGTGTAATCCGTAAGATACCGTTTGATAAACGCCTTTACCGCTTCCATGCCATCATCCCCGCTTTCTGAATCATAAAAGGGATCGAAACGGGGCGAAACAGGCCGCCGCGTTCCGATCGCCTTGCATACTTCATTCAATGCGAACGGCCTTTTTGCCCGTCAGTTCTTCTGTTCTTTCGTCCGGCTGGCCTACGCCTACGTAGAACACGGGCCTGCCTTCCCGCACCTTCTGCCCTTCTTCATTGACCACCAGCAGCCGATCTGCGTCAAAGGCGATCTCCGCCTTCACCGTTTCGCCGGCGGGCACGGTGACCCGCAGGAAGCCGCACAGGCGGGGATTCCGGGGCGAAAGCGTGCTGCCCTCATTCTGGCAATAGACCTGGATCACCTCATCGGTTGAAACTGCGCCTCTGTTTTTGGCTTCCGCCAGAACGGTGACCTTGCCGCCATTTACGGATACGGAAGCTTTCTCCACTACCACATCCCCGTAGGTCAGGCCATAGCCGAAGGGATACAGGGGCTTGCCCGCAAAGTAGCGGTAGGTGCGGCCCTGCATGCTGTAATCGGTGAAATCGGGCATATCGTCCAGTTGGCGGTTGTAATAGAAGGTGACGGGCAGCTTGCCGGAGGGAGATACCTTACCCAGCAGAATATCCGCCACGGCCTTGCCGCCCTGAGAACCCGGATACCAGGCCATCAGGATAGCGTCGGCGGCATCCCCCGCTTCCGCCAGGTCGATAGCGCTGCCGGCGGTCAATACGATGACGGTGGGCTTGCCGACCTTCAAAACGGCGTTCATCAGCCGCCGCTGGGATTCGGGAAGAAGCAGGTTCAGCTTATCCGCCGAGCCAAAGGGGTTGCCCGTATCCCCCTGCTCCCCCTCCAGCGTTTCATCCAGGCCCACCACCAGCACCACGGCGTCGCTGTTTTCCGCTACGGCCAGGGCTTCGGACAGCCGATCATCCGGGAACTGAGCCAGGCCGGACATCCGATCCCTGTACAGATGGCATCCCTCGGAGCACAGCACCCGGGCCTTGCCCTGCAGCGCATCCTGCAAGCCCTGCTGCACGGTGATATACCGGGAGGCGGAGCCGTGATAATTGCCGATAAGGGAATTGACGCTGTCGGCGCTGGGGCCGATGACCCCCAGGGTCTTGATCTGATCCAGGTTCAGGGGCAGCATGCCATTATTTTTCAAAAGCACGGCGCCCTTCCTTGCCGTTTCGGCGGCCTTGGCGAGATGCTCCTCGCATTCCACCACGGTGTAGGGGATCTTGTCATATTCGCTGCCCTGGCCCATGATGCCCAGCATATAGCGGGTGGTGAACAGGCGCACGGCGCTTTCCCTGATCTTGCTTTCGTCCAGGAGGCCCGCCATCACGGCGGCGATGAGCTTTTCATAGGTGCAGCCGCAGTTCAGATCGCACCCGGCGTTCAGCGCCATGGCAGCGGATTCCACCGGCGTATTGGTTACGTGATGGCCCTCGTGAAAATCCCGAATGGCCCAGCAATCGGATACGAAATGGCCCTCAAAGCCCCAATCCTTGAGGTGGCCCATCAGTTCTTTGGAAGCGCAGGATGGCTCCCCATTGGTGCGGTTATACGCCCCCATGACGGATTCTACCTTGGCCTCCTTCACCAGCTTTTCAAAGGCGGGCAGATAGGTTTCCGCCATATCCTTTTTGCTGGCGACGGCGTTGAAATGGTGGCGCAGCTCCTCCGGCCCGGAATGGACGGCAAAATGCTTGGCGCAGGCGGCGGCCTTCATGGTATCGCCTTTCCCCTGCAGGCCCCGGACGTAAGCCGCGCCGATCTCAGAGGTCAAGGTAGGATCCTCCCCAAAGGTCTCCTGGCCCCGGCCCCAGCGGGGATCCCTGAAAATATTCACGTTGGGCGACCAGAAGGTGAGCCCCTTATAGATATCCGTATCCCCATGACGGGAAGCGGCGTTGTATTTGGCCCGGCCCTCCGTGGCGGCGATATCCCCTAATTCTTCGATCAAAGCGGGGTCAAAGGTGGCAGCCATGCCCACCGCCTGGGGGAACATGGTCGCCATCCCAGCCCGGGCCACGCCGTGAAGCGCTTCATTCCACCAGTTATAAGAGGGGATATTCAGCCGGGGAATGGCAGGGGCTTGATAACTGAGCTGGGAGGCCGCCTCTTCCATCGTCATTTGATCCACCAGCGCCTGGGCCAGTTTCCGTGCTTCTTCGCGTTTCATGTGTCCTTCTCCTTTTGCAGATGGTTTGGTTTATAAATGAGCGTGAATGCTTTCCAGATACAGTCGGGCCTGCTCGGCGTTTTCCGGGGCCGTGTTTTCCAGCGTCATGGGAAGGCCGCGCTGATCCGCAAAGCGAAGCAGCCTTTCATACCGCATTTCCCCCAGGCCGCAGGCACAGCAGCACAGCCTTTCATCGCCTTTTTCCACGGGCAGATAATCCTTCATATGCAGGATACGCACCCTCTCCCCCAGCCTGCCGATGGCGTCTTGAATGATTTCGTCCGCCCGATCTACCGTTTGCGGGCTCAGCAGATTCACTGCGTCCAGGATGATCTGCAGATGATCTGATTGGATCTCCTCCAGCATGCGCTGTGCGCGCTCCGGGGTGGAAACGATATGGCAAAACACGGGCTCGATGGCAAAGACGGCGTTTTCCTCCTCCGCGTCCCGGACGATGGGCCTGAGGCACTGGATAAAAAGCCGGTACGCCTCCTCGGATACTTCCGGCGGCTCCCGAAACGCGCAGCCTTTGGCAGGGCGCGTTTCAGAGCCCACCACCCCGGCGCCGATCCGATTTGCAAAGCGAAAATGCGCCCGGTAAATGGCCCGGGTCCTTTCCCGGGATTCCTCATTGGGGTCCGTCAGGCTCAGGTAGCACCCCAGCACCGCGCACTGCATTTGGTGCTTTTCAAAACTTTCCCTTACCTGGGAGGCCAGCTCGTCCGTTAGCAATTCCGCGGCCTGATCCATGGAAAAGCCGGGCACCGCCTTGCTCATCGCCAGATGGGCGCAGGCAAAGCCCTGCCGCTCAGCGCAGCCGAGCCGCTGGTCCAGGTCCCCGGTTCTGGTATCGTGAAGGCGAATGCCGATGTTCATAAGCCGGTTCCTTTCATGCAATTCCTATTTATAAGCATAACAAAAATTGCAAAGAATGTAAAGAATGAGAAAGGGAAAAGTTCATCAAAAACAGCAAAAAAATCCGCCGAGCTTCATTAAGCCCGGCGGCATTCCCTCTCTGCGTTATTCCGCAGCCCCTTCCGTGGCGAGCCATTCAGCTTTTTCACCCCGTCCAGCCTGGAGGAGGGCGTTGAAGAAGGGGATCACGTTTTCGTCGTTCTGGTTCCTTACCATGACCGCGGCGTACAGGCTGCGATTATCCAGTTGAATTTCATTCATAAAGCCGTAAAAGCTCTCCAGCGGGATGCCATACAGATGGCGGACGGAGGAAATGGGCACGTCGTTTTCGTCATATTGCTGCATCGCCACGTAGCCCTTGGTTAAATCCACGTCGGCTACGGCGATAACGCCGCTTTCCACCATCTCCTCCAGGGGCAGGAACGCGCCCTGGGAGGCAAAATTCTTGAAGCTTTCCTCCGTCAGGAAATAAATATCTCCTTCGCCGACGGCAATGTAGGTAAATAACTGCATATCGGCGGAGTAATCGCCGGTGGGGATCATCACCACGGAGGATACGGTCTCCATCTCCGGCACTGTTTCCTTCCAGATGGGCTCGATAAAATGATCGATGATTTCCGAGGAGGTGGTGGCGGTCTGCACGTACAGGTCGATTCGCTTGTCCTGGGGGGAACGATAGGCGGTGACGGTATAAATGATGCTCCATCCTCCGATGGCAAGCACCGCCAGCAGAATGTATTTCCACAGCCCGTAGGTAAAATGGGTTTTCAGGTTATCCTTCGTCACGGGAGTTTTGAGCCGCATGAAACAGATGCTCCTTATCCATTTTGAAAAGGGAAGAAAACGGAATCGCTCCCTTTCAT
>CAJOPV010000129.1 GCA_905236495.1 uncultured Christensenellaceae bacterium | reverse complement strand
TCTCGGAAGGGGGACTGGGGGAAACCGCTCTTTGGGCACCAAAGAGCGGTTTCCCCCAGTAAACATTTTTCGTAAGCGATTGCCCTGTTTGCAGCGCATATCAAGGGAACAGAATGATCCGCCCGTTCTGATCGGAGACCCGGGTGAGGGGCGTGACGGCGGAGAGGAGGGCGGCGTAATCCAGGGAAGCGGGATCGGGCAGGGGATCGGAGGCAGCGGCCTCGTATTCCATGACGTCCAGGCTCCCTTCCGCCAAGTATCCCACCGCCATGAGCCGCCGGCCCGTATTTTCCAGGCCGTCCAGCCCGGCGGTCAAATCCATGGCGGCATCCACAAAGTACAGCCGCCCGTCCCGCAGCGCGAAGGAAAACAGCTCATGCCCCGTGGTTTCGCCGTTCAGCGTGTCGGTCAGCTCCGCCGTGCCGGAGGAAAGGTCCTCCGTGAATGCGTAGGCGCGGGTGCGGATGAATTCCCCGCCGCCGGATACATCGTAATCCCCCATCAGCTGCCGATCCTGAGGCGCTTCGTCGTCGGGGTCCGGGGTGGCGGAGAGCAGGGAAGGGTCGGCGGCATAGACGTCCATGGCGGTGAATTGATAGGTGTGGCTGCCCGCTTCCCGAACGGTAAAGCGCCAGAAGCCCTCCGCAGGCAAAGCCTCAGCTGCCGCGGCGTCCCGGCTCATCTGCTCCAGCATTTCTTCCGGCACGGTGTAGGCGGCGGACGCGCCGCTTTGAGCCGCCACCCGGCTCAGCTCCGCCTGATAGGGGGCCAGGCGCTTGTTCACCGCTTCGGCGGCGGGGCCGGAGGGCGCCTGGGCAGGGGCGAAAGTGGGCGGCGCGGCGGTGGGCGGCGCATCCCCGGGAGCGGGATCATTTCCGCAGCCGCAGAGCAAAAGCGCCGTCAAGATCAGCGCGGCGCACAGCCATCCTTTTCGCAAGCCGATCACCTCCCGGATATGATGCCTTTTTGATTATACTACACGGCGAAAAAAGAAACAAGCAAAGGCTTTCGACCCGTTTCGCAAAACGGGGAAAAAGAATGCCCTCTCCACCTGAGACAGGGGAGAGGGCGGGGCAGCTGCGTTACTGCTGCGGATTGGCGGTGACGATGCCGTCAATAAAGCAACGCGATATACGCGCCTGGCGCGATTCGAACGCGCGGCCTTTCGCTTAGGAGGCGAACGCTCTATCCTGCTGAGCTACAGGCGCACAACACAAGTATTATAGCATATCCGGCGGCTTGGCGCAAGCGACTTTTTTCAGCGCTTCGGAAAGGGCTCTTTTTTCAGCGCTTCGGAAAGGTCAGGGTGAGGCGCAGGCCGTCCTGCCCGCAGCGGGCGGCGGGGAAATGGGCCTGGGCCAAGGGGAGGCAGGCTTCCGGGTCCTCGATGCGCTGGGAAAAATGGGCCAGCCACAGCTGCCTGACGTGGGCCTGGGCGGCGGCGGCCCCCGCCTGGGAAAAGGTCATGTGCCCGTAGCGGTTGGCTTCCTCCGCCTGGGCATCCTCGCCGTAGGTGGCTTCGCAGATCATCAGGTCCGCGTTCAAAGCATTTTCCGTCAGGGCGGGGCAGGGAGCGGTATCGCCGGTGAACACGAATTTGAGGCCCTGCCGGTCCGGGCCCGTCACCTGCCGGGGCGTTACCGTGCCCCGGGGCGTTTCCACATCTTTTCCCTGCTGCAAAAGCTTCCATTGACCCACAGGCACGCCCAGCGCTTCCGCCGCCTGGGGCTGAAAGGCTCCCGCCCGGCCCAGGGTGAATACGTACCCCTGGCTTTGTACCCGGTGACGGGTGGGGAAGGCGGAAAGATAGGCAAGGGCGGGCCAGCCGGGGAAGAAGGACGCAAGCCTGAACCCCTCCTGGGGCCAGGGAAGGAGCGTCACGGGAAAGGGCAATTCTCCCGTCGCCCGCAAAAGGGGCGTCAGGGCGTCCCGGAGGCCCTGAGGGCCGGTGATGGAAAGGGGCTCCTCCCTTCCCATGACGCCCATGGTTTGCAGCAGGCCCGGCAGGCCGAAAATATGATCGCCGTGGTAGTGGGTCAGGGCGATGAGATCGCACTTCATCAGGCTGACCCCCGCCTTTCGGGCTGCGGTTTGGGTGCCCTCGCCGCAGTCAAAGAGCAGCGTGCGCCCGCTGCAGGCAAGCGCCGCGGCGGTGAGCGCCCGATCCGGCAAGGGCAGCAGAGCGGAGGTGCCGAGCAGGGTAAGATCGATCATAGGACCTCCTTGGGGAAAAATCAATAGCCGTGGCTGAGCAGCCAGGAAAAAATCTGCCGGGCGATGGGTGCGCTGACGCTGCCGCCGCCTCCGGCATCCTCCACCACCACCGCCAGGGCGTAGGGGGAGGCGGGCTCATCCAGGAAGCCCAAGAACCAGGCGTTGGTCTGCTCCTGCCCGTCGATCTCTGCAGAGCCCGTTTTGCCGCAGACCTTGACGCCGGAAAGATTGGCGGCCGTGCCCGTGCCGCCGGTGACGACGCCCCGCATGGCGTCCTTGAGGACGGCGGCCTGGGCGGCGTTCAGGGGACGGCGGTACTGCCGGGCGGAAAAGGACGCCCGGGTACCGCCGGAGGCGGTGCGGGCCTCCAGGATCATCCAGGGCTCCATCATGGTCCCGTCGTTGGCAATGGATGAAGCCACCATGCACATGTGAAGCGGGGATACCGCCAGGGCGCTTTGGCCCGCCCCGGTCCAGGCGATCTCGCCATCGGTGCGGTTGGAGGTGGGATATCTGGAGTTTTCCACCACCAGATCCCGGAAGAGGAAATTATCGTTGAAGCCGAAGCTCTCCGCCGTTCTGCGAAGGGCGGCGTCCCCCAATTCCAGGGCGATCTGGGCGAAGGTGTTGTTGCAGCTTTTGAGGAAGGCCTCCCGCAGCGTCAGCGCCCCGTGCTGGGTGATTTTTCCCGCCTCCAGATCGGTGCCCGCGTCGGTGATGATCCGATTCCCCGCCTGCAATTGACCGCCGCAGATAAAGGTGCGGCTTTGGTAATCCGTCATGTTTTCCAGGACGGAGGCGTAGGTGACGATCTTGAAGGTGGAGCCGGGGGCCATCAGGCTTTGGGTGACCCGGTTGATGGAAGCGCCGGAAGGGGCGGCGGAAGTGTTTCGGGGATCGAAATTGGGGAAGGAAAGCAGGCAGAGCACCTCGCCGGTTCTGTAATTCATCACCACCGCCGCGCCCTTCTTATCCTGGGGGAACAGGGAGGCGGCGTAGGCGTTCAGGGCGCTGTCGATGGTGAGGACCACGTCGTCCCCTTTGTATTTTTCGCCTTTGAGGGCATATCCCAGCCGTTCCGGGAAGGAAAGCCGGGAGCCGTAGAGATAAGCGGCGTAAAAGTATTCGGCGCTGCTTTTCATGTTGAAGGCGCTGCTGCCCACGGCGTGGACCGTGGCCCGGCGAAGGGCTTCGTCGTCGGGATACACCCGTTCCCCTTCACCGTCCGAGGAGGCCAGCACCACGCCGGATCGATCCAGGATCCGGCCCGGGATCACGTCCTGACGCTTTTGCCGGGCGTACACGTTCAACGTGGAGGAAAACCAGCGGTTGCTGTTCACCGATACGGTGTAGGCCCCGTAGCCCAGCAGCAGCGCGAACAGGGCGCAGAGCACGAAGGCGGCCCGGAGGATATTCTTTTTCAGCTTTTTCACGGGGCTCCACCTCCATGCATCGCCAGGGCCCGGTCCTGATCCACCCCCGCTTTATTGCGGCTGGCGACGCCCTGCAGAAAGCCGATCAGGCACAGGCTGGATACCATGGAGGTGCCGCCGTAGCTGATGAAGGGCAGCGTCACCCCGGTGAGGGGGATCAGCTTGATATTGCCCGCGATGATGACGAAGGTCTGCAGGGTGATGAGCCCGGCGCAGCCCACGGACACCAAAGCGTGGAACACCGAGGTGGAGCGCCGGGCGATCATAATGGCCCTAATCACGATGAACAGATACATCAGGATCACGACGGCCCCGAAGATCAGCCCGAATTCATGCAGGATCACGGGATAAATAAAATCGTTGTACGCTTCCGGGATGCCCCCGGCCCGGGTGGTGTTGCCGGCGTTGCCCAGGCCCAGGCCCACGCCCCACAGGCCCCCGTTGGCGATGGCGACGAAGGAGCGTACGAGCTGCAGGCCGGCGCCCTGGGTGTATTGCCAGGGGTCCTGCCAGATCGCCAGGCGGGCCTTCACGTGGGCGAACATTTGATAGCCCATCACCGCCGCCCCGGCGCCCCCCGCCAGGCCCGCGCCCACCAACAGCAAACTGCCGGTGGATACATAGAGCATCACCAGGCACAGCCCGAAATACAGCAGGGCGGTGCCCAGATCCTTTTGCAGCATCAGCAGCGCCAGGCATGCCCCGCCAAACAGGATGGACAGCAGCGCTTTTTTCTGGGACAGCAGGAAAGATACGCACAAAAGCAGCGCCAGCTTTACGATCTCGCTGGGCTGGAGGGAATAGCTGCCGATCCAGATCCAGTTTTTCGCGCCGTTCTGCTCCGTGCCGATGAGCAGCGGCAAGGCCAGCAAAACCAGGCTGCCTCCCACCATGAGGATGGTCAATGCCTTCCAGGAACGGACGTATCGGATGAGAAAGGCGCACAGCACCATGCACCCCACCCCTACGCCGTAATTCACGGCCTGGTTCAGCCCCCGCTGAGGGGAGATGCGGTACAGCATCAGAACCCCCAGGGCGCACAGGAAATTGGTGAGAGACAAAAGCAGCTTATCCGCCGGGAACAGGCGAGGCAATAGGGCGGTGCCGCCGAAAATGATCAGGGGCACGATCAGGGCCAGCAGGAAGCTCTGCCATTCCCCGTCGTGGGCCGCCAAAAGCAGAAAGCCCACGAAGAAAAACACCATGGAGGCCGCCATCATGCCCCGGGCGGGGTCCCGGCGGCGGGATGCGTTCTTAGCCACGGCTGCGCCTCCTTCTCCTGGGTGAAACGGGGCTTTCGTAGGGCAGGGCCCCCTCCTCCTCCGCTTCCTCCGGCTGGGCCTGCTCCAAGGCCTGCTGGGCCTGACGCAGCTCTTCCAGGGAATAGGCGTATTGCCAGGTCATTTGTCCGTCCTCGGTATAATGCCCCTCATAGCCGGCGTCGGCAGGGGCGGAATAATCGGCTTCCGTATCCGGGGCCTCCCAGGCGGCCTCCTCAAAGCCGGGGGCGGGGAAGGGCAGGGAGGGGGATTCCCCATCGTCTGAAAAGCCATATTCGTCCAGGGGGATATCCGGGGCCTCCGGCTGATAGGCGGCGGGGAAGGGCACGTTGAGCCCGGCAAACAGGCGCACACGGAGCACTGCGTCCCCTACCTGCAGCTGAGTCCCGTGGAGAGCGTAGCCGGAGGCCCGGATCGCCGCGCCGGACAGAAAAACGGGATTGCCCCGCTGGGGCGTGATCTTCAGCCCCTTTCCCTCCTCAAAGGCAAACAGGGCGTGACTGCGGGCCACCCCCGGGGCTTTCACCCGAATATCGCATTCCCGGGAGGAGCCGATGGTGCCCTCCCGGGGCAGGGGCTGGGCTTTGCCGGTCTGCAGATCCACCATTTCGCCCACCAGGCCGGCGTCGGGAAGGGTGCGCATATCCCGTTGATACTGCCGGGCGTCCCGGCGCATCCAGCGGAAGGCCCGCCACAGCATGAGCAGCCCGATCAGCACGAACACATACCGCATGCTCAGGGCCAGCAGCTCGTAGGTGCTCTCCGCCATGGTGATCCCTCCCTCTTTCATCATTTCAATGATTTAGTATATCATAGGTTCCGCCTTTTCGTCCATCAAAAAAGCCCGGAATTTACAGCGCAGGCCGCTTTATCCAATTTTTGGTTGTGAAGAGGATCAAAAAGGCGTATAATGAATACAGCATTCACGGAAACGAAAGAAAAGGAGGCCTATCCGATGTCAGTATCTCAGTATCCGTCCCGGGTCACCCAGGGAGAGGACGGCGCGTACCGCTGGAGCTATGATATGGATATGTACAAAAACCATTATTTGCTGAACGTGCTGCTGAAGGTGTTTGGCATCATCGGCCTTTTCTGCGTGGGGATGATGCTGTTTCTGTTTGCCCAGGGGCATGGCCTGACCCTTCGCATCGCCCTGATCATCCTGGCGTGCTATGCCGGGCTGATGGGTCTGGTGGCGGGAGGTTACTACCTGGCTGCGCTGCTCATGCACGGCGGGTATCACCTGCAGTTTTGCATGACGGAGGATGAAATCAGCCTGGTGCGGGGCGAGCTGGGCCGGCGCGTGATGGATGCGGCGGCCCTGCTCACCTCCCCCGCCAACGCCGCGGCGGCGTCGGGGGTCACCCGGTTTAAGGAGGTGCGGGGCATGAAGGAGCATCGGGAATACGACGCCTTTAACCTGCGCACGCTGTACGGCGGCAATCAGATCTGGGTGCCGGAGCAGGATTACGAATTCGTTCGGGACTACGTTTTGAGCCGTATCCCGGTACGGCCTTAAAGAGCATCAATAAGCGCAAAAAAGGAGGCCGCCCGGCCTCCTTTTTTTACGCTGTCAGACACGACAGATCCAGTTATGCGTATCCGGCGCGACGCCCCACTGGATGGCGGTGAGGGTATCGTACAGCTTTTGTGACAGCTCGCCGATGCCGCCGTCCGCCACCTGGTAATGGGCGTTGCCCATACGCAATTCGCCAATGGGGGAGATGACCGCCGCGGTGCCGCAGCCCCAGGCTTCTGTGAGGGTGCCGTCCTTCAGGGCCTGGGACAGTTCCTCCACGGGCAGCAGACGCTCTTCCACCGTGTAGCCCATTTCCCGGAGCAGCTCGATGCAGCTCTTGCGGGTGATGCCGGGCAGGATGGAGCCGGTGAGGGCGGGGGTCACCACGGTGCCGTTGATTAAGAACATCACGTTCATGGCGCCCACTTCCTCAATGTAGCGGCGCTCCACGCCATCCAGCCACAGAACCTGGCTGTACCCCTCGGCGGCAGCCCGGTCACCGGCCCGCATGGAGGCAGCGTAGTTGCCGCCGCACTTGGCGTAGCCCGTGCCGCCGCGAACGGCCCGCACGTCCCGGGTCTCGATCATGATTTTCACGGGATTCAGGCCCTCTGCGTAGTACGCGCCAACGGGGGAGGCGATTACCACATACTTGGCGTGGTGGATGGTGTGCACGCCCAGGGTCTCGTCGTTGCCGAAGAGGAAGGGACGCAGGTACAAACTGGTGCCGGGAGCGGAGGGCACCCAATCCTTTTCCAGGGCCACGAACTTTTTGAGGGCCTCCAGGGCAAATTCCTCGTCCAGCTGGGGAAGGGACAGGCGCTCGGCGCTCTGGTTCAGGCGCTTGATGTTTTCCCAGGGGCGGAACAGCTGCACCTCCCCGTCCGGGCGGCGGTAGGCCTTCAGGCCCTCGAAGATTTCCGCGCCGTAGTGGAACACCGTGGCGGCGGGATGGAGGGACAGATTGCCGAAGGGCTCGATCCGGGCGTCATGCCAGCCGTTTTCGCTGTCCCAATCCATGACGAACATGTGATCGGTGAAGATTTTGCCAAAGCCCAGGCTGCTTTCGTCGGGCTTTGCTTTGGGGGCCGCGGTGAGGTTCATTTTGATTTCCATGGTGATGCTTCCTTTCTATGTGTATTCATGTTTCGGTGATTCGTTATGTTTGTCTGTTGGAATACGGCTGATCCATACGGTTTTCTTGGAAGGGGGTCTGGGGGAAACCATTCTTTGACCGTCAACGAATGGTTT
>CAJOPV010000128.1 GCA_905236495.1 uncultured Christensenellaceae bacterium | reverse complement strand
GGACCGTTTTTGAAGAGGGAGGCGGCGTCGGCGGCCCGATAGATCAGGCGCTGGGAGGCGGTATAGACCTCCGCCTCATACCCCCGGGCGGCGCCGCCCTCGTCGGTGAGGGGATGGAAATGCACCCCGAAGAGGGGATCGCAGCTCACGTCGTCGGCATAGACCACGAAGGCGCAGCGGGGATCCAGGGCGGCGGACCGGGGCCGGGCCTGGGCGTCAGCGTAGATCACCTCCACCCCTTTTCCGTAGAGGGAGGCCTGGCGGGCCAACTCCATATCCACCCCGGCGCAGTTGGCCTGGCGGTAGGCGTTTCGCAGCTCTTCCGCCCCGGGGCAGTCGCCCTGATAGCTGACGGCGGAGCCCGCCAGATAGGAGGAGGCGATGGTGACGATATAGCGCACGAAGGCGTGGCTCAGGTGATTGTCCGGCAATCCCTCCGCCCGGGGGCGGCGGGCGGCGGGAGCGCGGAGCAGGTAGGCGTCATGGAGCCGGGAGAGCTTTTCGGTGCTCCGCAGGTGTTCATTCAGGCAGCCCTGCAAAAGCTTCCCGGAAAGCCCGGCGCGCAGGACGGCCCGATCACGGGTAATCAAAGCGGGTAAAACCTCCTTTTTCGTTTACAGCCCCAGGGCGCGCTTATCCCCGGTGGAGGCCAGGCGGCGGTCCATCTCCTCCTCCAGGGCGTAACGCAGGGCGTCGATCAGGTGATTGTCCCGGTCCCGGGGCCGGGGCAGGGGGTGCCCGTCCCGATCCTGCTGCCATTGGTAGGCGGTGAGCTCCTCCCGAAGGCGCGGGCAGGCGGGGGACAGGATCAATTGCTGCTGCCGCAGCCATTGGATGCCGTGAAGGATGCTGTCCGGCCCCTTGCGGACGGGATAGGCGGGAATGCCCAGGGCGCGAAGCTCCGCAATGGACTTGGGCTCGGCGCTGTCGCAGGCGATAGGCCCCAGGGCGGCATAGTGCCGCAGGCGCTGCGCAAGATCCATGTTGGTAAGGCCCCGTTCCAGCATTTCCTCCATCACCCGGACGGTGCGGCTTTTGCGGTCGTAGCGAAGCAAAAGGAAGCCGCAGGGATCGGCGGCAAAGCCGAAATCCAGGCCCATGCGGGTCTCTCCGGGGACGGGATCGGGCAGGCTCTCCACGTGCCAGTTGGTAAAGATCACCGGGGCGGATACCCCCCAATTGCCCAGGGTATAGACCTGGTAAAAGTAAGGGTTTTTCTCCTGCTCCAGGGCCAGGCGGTCGGAAGGGGTGAGGAAGCGGTTATCCTTGTAGGTGGTCTTGAGGATGGATACGCGCTCATCCTCCGCGTAGCTTTTCCCCTCCCGCCAGAGGGAGAAAAACTCCTTGAAGATCCAATGGTCCCGGGAGACGGGATTGAAGGAGAGGGTGAGGCGCTTGGGGTGGCGGCTCAGGCCCCGGAGACGCTTATCCAATTGCTTGAAATCCGGGTAGGCGCATTCGGTGGCTTCCTCCATCCAGATATCCGTCAGGACGCCCCTGATCGGGGTCAAGGATTTGATCTTTTCCACGTCGTCCAGCCCGGCAAAGAGGATTTGGGCCCCGTTGTTGCGGGCGGTGACGGTGTGATCCGTTTTGCTGACGGTGAAAAGGGGAGAAAGATCCAGCCGGCGGATGGCCTTGAGGATCTCGTTCCAGCAGCTGGATTTCAGCGTGCGCGCCACCTGGCGCACCACCAGGGTGTTTCGCCCGGAGAGGGCGTCCAGCACGCAGCGGGTGGCGAGAAAAACGCTTTTCCCGCTGCCTGCGCCGCCGAAGAAGATCTGGTAGCGGTGGGTGTTTTGCAGGTGGGGCTTATAGGCCTTGTTGATGAAATCGCCGCGAAGGGTGATGCGCGGCACGGTCATTCCTCCTTTACGATGATGTCGTAATCCCCTGCCGGCGCTTGCTGGGACGCGCCGGTATAGATGCGCTCAAAAACAAGCTGACTTGCCTTGAGCACGTCCCCGTTGGACGTTTCGGGGTCCTGGAGGAGGGAAATGAGCCTTTCCAGCGCCCGGGCCGCCGCCTCCCGGGCCATGTCGCTCACCGTTGGGGCTTTTCTTTTCGCGTACATCACCTCCTTGGGACAAGGCTATCCTACCGCCGGAGGGACTGACGCGACCTGACAGGATGGAGACGGATTTTGATTGGGGCGGTCAGAAAGAAGATCGGGAAGGAAGGCTTGATTCTGCCGCGCAAAAAAGGTATGATAGGAGCGCGGAGGGAAACGGCATGAACGAAAAACGCATTTTGCTGACGGTGGGATACGACGGCACGGACTACTGCGGCTGGCAGTATCAGGACAACGGGCCCAGCATTCAGGCGGCGCTGGAGGAGGCGCTCCGAAAGGCTACGGGGGCCTTCGCCCGGGTGACGGGAGCCAGCCGCACCGACGCGGGGGTGCACGCCCGGGGCCAGCGGGCGCATTTTGATACCGCCGCCTCCATTCCGGCGGAAAAATATCCCTTCGTGCTGAACCGATTTTTGCCGGAGGATATCCGGGTGACGAAGGGCATGGAGGTGGCCCCCGATTTCCACGCCCGCTTCATGGCGGCGGGAAAATGGTACGCCTACCGCATCCACAACGCGGCGCACCCCGACGCCCTGTTTCACCGCATGACAGCCCACGTGCCCCTGCGCCTGGACGATGAAAGGATGCGCAGGTGCGGGGAGCAGCTGCTCGGCACCCACGATTTTGCCGCCTTCGCCGCCGCCGGAGGCCAGGCCAAGACCACCGTGCGCACCATCGACCGCTTTTCCCTCGTCAGGACAGGAGACGAGCTGACGATTCGGGTGCACGGCGACGGGTTCTTGTACAACATGGTGCGGATCATCGCGGGCACCCTCATCGACGTGGGCCACGGAAAGCTGCCGGAGGACTGCATATCCCGGGCCATCGCAAGCAAAAACCGGCTGGACCTGGGGATCACCGCCCCGGCAAAGGGCCTGGAGCTGACGCGGGTGGAATACGGCTTTGAAAGGGGAGAAAACGCTTATGATCCGGGATATCCTGACGGCGCATTTTGACCGTTACCCGCTGATGGAGGCGAGGGACGCGGTGAAGCTGATCCATCAGCACATATTCGGCCCGGGGCACCTGATCCAGGATCGGGAAAAGGCGCTTGCCCTGATCCGGGAGGAAATGAGCGCGGCTCCGGCGGGGCAGCCCCTGTATGAATCCATCGGCGGGGGCCTTTGCCGGCTGAACCTGGGGCCCTGCAAGGGCCGGGGCATTCCGGCAGAGGATATCTGCGCCCTTTTCATGCAGGCAGCCGACGGGACCCAGGGGGACAAAAAGGCCTTCCGGGAGGCGATCCGGGAATTGCGGGACATGGCGGATCAGGGGGATACGCCTTTTGAGGCGGTGACGCTGGATGTGCTCCTGGCGGCGTATGATGAAAAGAAATGCCCGCCCCTGCGCCACAGCGAGGCGTATCGCCGGGCGTATCGGCCCGCCTACCGGGTGGTGATCCAAAAGAGGCTGAAGGATTACCTGGCCCGCCGCCGGGAAGGGGAAAGTTTACAAAAATCTTAAATTCTGCCGTTTTCGTCTGAATGATTGCATTCAGGCGTTTTTTTTGCTATAATAGCCGCTGGATAACGAAACGATTATCCGAGAGAATGAATTTGGGAGGAAGACAGGAATGAGCAAAAAAGCAATTGCGATCATCTGCGCCATCGTGGTGATTGCTGCTGCGGTGATCTGCCTGTGGCAGTTTACCGATCTGTTTGGCAAGAAGGCCGAAGCGCCCGCCCCCACCGTGGAAGCTACCGAGGCCCCCGCAGAGCCCACCGAGGCCCCCGCAGAGCCCACCGAGGCCCCCGTTGCTGAGCCTACGGAAGCCCCCGCTGCGGAAAAGACCCAGAAGATCGCCCTGGTGACCGACGTGGGCACCATCGACGACGAGAGCTTCAACCAGGCCTGCTGGCAGGCCGTGGAAGCCTATGGCAAGGCCAACAACATCGAATACATCTACTATCAGCCCACCGCTGATTCCACCGACGCCCGGCTGCTGAGCATCGACCAGGCCGTGAAGGAAGGCGCCACCGTCATCGTCATGCCCGGCTATCTGTTCGGCGCCACCCTGGTGACCGCGCAGAATGATTATCCCGACGTGACCTTCGTCGCTGTGGACGTTGCCGCCGGCGACCTGACGCTGGACTATGTCACTTATGTTGAACCTGCCGCCAATACTGTGTGCTTGACCTTCTCTGAAGAGCAGGCCGGTTACCTGGCCGGCTACGCCGCCGTGAAGGACGGCTACACCAAGCTGGGCTTCCTGGGCGGCATGGCTGTGCCCGCGGTTATCCGCTACGGCTACGGCTTCGTGCAGGGCGCCGATAAGGCCGCTGCCGAGCTGGATAAGCAAATCGAGATCAACTACACCTACGGCGGTCAGTTCTTCGGCGACGCCGCCATCACCGCCAAGATGGAAGGCTGGTACTCCACCGGCACCGAAATCGTGTTCGCCTGCGGCGGCGGCATCTACACCTCCGCTGTGGAAGCGGCTGTGAAGTACAACGGCATGGTGATCGGCGTGGACGTCGATCAGCACTACGTGGGCGACAAGGTGGATGAGAAGGGCGAAAAGGTTTATCCCTACAACCCCTTCGTGACCTCCGCTATGAAGGGCCTGCAGAACGTGACCGAGACCGTTCTGACGGAATACTTCGCCGGCAACTTCGCCAACTACGGCGGCAAGATTTTGAACTACTCCCTGGCTGAGGGCGAATATGTGGGCCTGCCCACCGCCGAGGCTTCCTGGGGCTTCAAGACCTTCACCGCTGCGGACTACACCGCCATCCATGACGCGATGCAGAAGGGTGAAATCACTGTCAGCAACGACATCGAGAATCAGCCCGCTGTGACCAACAGCACCGTGAACTACATCGACTAAGCCAATTTACCCAAGGCCTGCGGTTTTTTCCGCGGGCCTTTTCTTTTTGCGGAAAGCGGGCGGTTTTTCTGTTGCGAAGAATGAAAAAATACAGTATAATGAAGGCAACAGGATATACACTTCGGATGGGAGGCGGGTCCGTTTGAGTGATTATGTGATCGAAATGCTGCATATCACGAAAATCTTTCCCGGCATCAAGGCCAACGACGACGTGACGCTGCAATTGAAAAAAGGGGAGATCCACGCGCTGCTGGGAGAAAACGGCGCGGGCAAAAGCACGCTGATGAGCGTGCTGTTTGGCCTGTATCAGCCCGAAAGCGGCGAGATCCGCAAGGACGGCAAAAAGGTGGAGATCAATAACCCCAACGACGCCAACGCCCTGGGCATCGGCATGGTGCACCAGCATTTTAAGCTGGTGGAGGTGTTTTCCGTGCTGGACAACATCATCCTGGGTGCGGAGGACAGCACCATGGGGGTGCTGAAAAAGAAAAAGGCCCGGGAAAAGGTGGAGGCCCTGAGCAAAAAGTATAATTTGAAGGTGGATCTGGACGCCATCGTGGAGGATATCTCCGTGGGCATGCAGCAAAGGGTGGAGATCCTGAAAATGCTGTACCGGGACAACGATATCCTCATCCTGGACGAGCCCACCGCCGTTTTGACCCCCCAGGAGATCGACGAGCTCATGGAGATCATGCGGGGCTTTGCCAGGGAAGGCAAATCCATCCTGTTCATCACCCATAAGCTGAACGAGATCATGGCGGTGGCGGATCGGTGCACGGTGCTGCGCAAGGGCAAGTACGTGGGCACGGTGGAAACCAAAAACACCACCAAGGAAGAGCTCTCCAAGATGATGGTGGGCCGGGACGTGAGCTTCACGGTGGACAAAAAGGATATCGCCGTGGGCAGCGTGGTGCTGGAGGTCCGGGACGTGACCGTGCCCAGCAAGCGCCATAAGAAGGACGCGGTCAAAAACGTATCCTTCGAGGTCCGGGCCGGGGAGATCGTGTGCCTGGCGGGCATCGAGGGCAACGGGCAGACGGAGTTCGTATCCGCCCTGACGGGGCTGGAGCCCATGACGAAAGGCCGCATCCGCTTAAACGGCAAGGATATCACCCATTTCAGCATAAGGGACCGGGCCAAGGCCGGGGTGAGCCACATCCCGGAGGACCGGCACAAGCACGGGCTGGTGCTGGATTACACGCTGGAGGATAATATGGTGCTCCAGCGGTACTGGGAGCCCGCCTTCCAGGACGGAGGCTTCATCAAGCGCCGGGAGGTGCGCCGCTACGCGGAAAAGCTCATTGACCAATACGACGTGCGCAGCGGTCAGGGGCCCGTCACCATTGCCCGCAGCATGTCCGGCGGCAATCAGCAAAAGGCCATCGTAGCCCGGGAGATCGACCGGGGGACGGACCTGTTGGTTGCCGTGCAGCCCACAAGGGGCCTGGATGTTGGCGCCATCGAATACATCCACAACCAGATCCTCTCCGTGCGGGACAGCCGGAAGGCGGTGCTGCTGGTTTCCCTGGAATTGGAGGAGGTCATGAACCTGAGCGACCGCATCTTAGTCATGTACGAAGGGGAGATCGTGGGCGAATTTGACCCCAAGACCACCACGGTGGAGGAATTGGGGCTGTACATGGCAGGGGCAAGAAAGCAAAGCGAGGTGGCACAGTACGATGGAGAATAACCGCTTCCGTTCCGGCATCATCACGATCCTATCCGCCCTTCTGTGTATCCTGATCGGTCTGTTCATCGGCTTCCTGGCGCTGATACTGCTGGCCTATATCAGCCTGAGGAACGGCGGCAATCCCTTCACCTTCGGGGACGTTTTGTCAACCGCCTACACCAGCGGCTTTAAGCAGGTGCTGCTGGGAGGGCTGTACCAGATGCCCCGGGGCCTGCGGGCTGAAATCACCCTGGCGGCGTCCCTCATCATGACGGGCCTTTCGGTGGCCTTCGCCTTCAAGACGGGCCTGTTCAACATCGGGGCTGCCGGGCAGTACGCCGTGGGCGCCTTCGGGGCGCTGTACTGCGCGCTGATATGGAATCTGCCCTGGTATGTGTGCCTCATCGCGGCGGCCCTGTGCGGGGCGGTCTGGGGGGCCATCCCCGGGTTCTTCAAGGCGTACTTCAATATCAACGAGGTCATCACCGCCATCATGTTCAACTGGATCGGCCTCTACGGGGTGAACACCCTCATGTACGGCGGCGGAAGCAGCCCCATGTATAACCTGAAAACCACCAAGACCTGGCCCGTCGCCGCGAAATCGGCGGGCAGCCTGATCCCCGATCTCAAGGACCTGGGGGCCACCTACTTCCAGCGGCCCGCCACCATCGGCATCTTCATCGCCGTGCTCATCGCCGTGATCCTGTGGGTGGTGCTGAATAAGACCACCTTCGGGTACGAGCTGAAGGCCTGCGGCTATTCCAAGACGGCGGCAAAATACGCCGGCATCAACGAAAAAAAGAACATCATCCTGGCAATGGCGATTTCCGGCGCCCTGGCGGGCATCGGCGCAGGGCTGTATTACCTCTCCGGCACAGCCGAATGGCAGCCCCTGGTATCCACCGCCCTGCCGGGCATCGGCTTTGACGGCATTTCGGTGGCGCTGCTGGCAAGCAGCAACCCCATCGGCACCGTCTTCTCCGCCCTGTTCATTTCCCATATCTCCACCGGCGGCGGCTTTATGAGCGCCAACATCTTCCCCCCGGAAATCGCCGACGTGATCTCCGGCGTGATCATCTACCTGTGCGCCTTCATGATGCTCTTTAAGCGCCGTATCAGCCGGGTGTTCAGCCGGGAAAACAAAGGAGGGAAATAATCATGCTGCTTGCGAAATACACCCTTCTTTACAGCGTGGTGCTGATGCTGGTGGCCCTGGGGGGCATGTTCTCCGAGCGCAGCGGCATCATCAATATCGCCCTGGAGGGCATCATGGTGATCGGCAGCCTGGCGGGGGTGCTGGCGGATATGTTCCTGCCCCTGGCGGCGGGGCTGAAGGTGCCCCTTTCCATCCTGATCGCCGGGGTGGCGGGCATGATCTATGCGCTGCTGCTGGCTTACGCCTCCATTAATCTGAGAGCAGATCAAACCATCGGCGGAACGGCCCTGAATATCCTGGCAACCGCCCTGGCTATGGTTATCGCCAAGCGGGTGAACGGCACCCAGGCCCCCAAGCTGAATTATTCCAACCGGGATTTCCTCTTTTCCATCGGCGGATTGGATCTGAGCGTGTTCATCCCCATCGGCATCGTGCTGCTTTTGATCGCCTACTTCGTTCTGTACCGCACCAAACTGGGCCTCAGGCTCCGCTCCTGCGGCGAGCATCCCCAGGCGGCGGACAGCGTGGGCATCAACGTGTATAAGATGCGCTATATCGGCGTGCTGGTCTCCGGGTTCCTGGGAGGCATCGGCGGCATGGCTTACGTGGTGCCCGCCGTGCAGGTGTGGGATTTTGAACAGGGCGTCACCGGCATGGGCTTCCTGGCCCTGGCGGTAATGATCTTCGGGCAATGGAAGCCCTTCCGCATCGCCCTGGCGGCGGTGTTCTTCTCCCTGTTCAGGGCCATGGCGAATATCGCCGATTCCTTCCCGGTCTTGCAGGACCTGAAATGGCCCAAGGAAATCTACAATATGATGCCCTTCATCGCCTCCATGGTGGTGCTGGCCCTCACCAGCAAAAAGAGCCGGGCCCCCAAGGCGGAGGGCATCCCCTACGACAAAGGAATGCGATAATCCAATAACCAAAGACGCCGTCAAGGAGGTGCTGCATCAGGCACCTCCTTGTGCGGATTGCGGAGGAAAAATGGAAAGGATCACGGTCACCCTGGACGCGGTATGCCTGGCCTCCCAGATCATTCTGGAAAGCGGCGGGGAAACCTACCGGGCGGAGGAAACGGTGGAACGGATGTGCCAGGGCCTGGGGGTGCCCAAGGTGGATGTGCTGGCCCTGCCAACGGGATTGATGCTGACCCTCACCACCCCGGAGCACGGCACGCTGAGCCGCATCGTGCGGGTGCATGACCGGGCCACGGACCTGACGCGGATCGACCAATGCAACAGCATTTCCCGCCAGGTGGCCCAGGGGGCCATGACGGCGGAGGAGGCCCTGGAGAAGCTGCGGGAAATCCACCGCCCGGGAAAGGATCACCGCTGGCTGCTCATCGGGGCCAGCGCCGTGTCCGCCGGCAGCTTTACGGTGATGCTGGGGGGCGGATGGATGGATTTTATCGTGTCCTTCTTTTGCGGCGCGCTGGTGCAATTGGTGCTGCCGCCCCTTGCCAAGGGCCGGGTGCCCATGCAGATTTCCTCCATGATCGCCGGGGCCCTGACGACGCTGACGGCGCTGCTGGGCACGCTGGCGCTGTCTCAGGTGCATGTGGAGCCGGTGATTTCCGGGGCCATCATGCCCTTGCTTCCTGGCCTTGCCACCACCAACGCCATCCGGGATACCATCCGGGGCGATCTGGTATCCGGGGGGGCCAGGATCATGGAGGCCGTGCTGTCCGCCGTGATGCTGGCGGCGGGCATCGGGCTGATGCTGTCCATGTGGGGAGGGATCGGCTTATGAACTGGGGGCTGCAATTGGCGGCCTGCTTCCTGGCGGCGGTGAGCTTTTCCCTGCTGGTGCGGCAGCCCAAGTCCTCCATGCTGGTAAGCGGCTTCATCGCGGTTGCGGGGTACAGCGTATTCCTGCTCCTGGGGCAAAGTACCCTGGCCTATTTTGCCGCCACGCTGCTCATCGGCTTTTCCTGTGAGATCAGCGCCCGGCTCTTGAAGCGGGCGACGACCCTGTTCGTGACCGGGGCCATTATTCCGCTGGTGCCCGGCGTGGGGCTTTACAATACCATGCGCTACGTGGTGGAGGGGGATTACCACCAGGCGGTGAGCACCGGGGCGGCTGCCATCCTGGGCATTTGCGCCATCGCCCTGGCGATCACCACCACCTCGGTGATCTTCAGCGCCGTCAGCGCCCGCAGGAAGCGCAGGGCCGCCCCATGAAAAGGGATACGGCGCTGATCTTTCTGGCGGTGACGGAACCGCTGAAAATCGAAAAGACCCTGGGATCAGACGATCGCTTTGCCGTGGTGGGTAGCTGTGCCCGGGGGGATCGGGCGCTGCGGGAGGCATCGAAATGCGACTGCGCGGTGCTGGATATGCATGCGCCGGGCGTGGACGCCTTTGCGGTGCTGGATGCATGGCGGCGGGAGCTGGCGGCGCCGCCCCGGGTGCTGCTCAGGTGCCCGTATCAGGATGCCGCCTGGGAGCGCAGGGCTTTTCAGGCGGGGGCGGACCGGGTGACGGGGATGGAGACGGACGCGGCGTTCCCGGAGCTTTTGTGGGAAACCGTCCGCTTGCCCCTGCCCGCCCTTTCGGCCCCGTATGCGCCTATTCGGCGCAGGATCGCGGAGGGGCTGATCGACCGGCTGGGGGTATCGCCCGATATGAAAGGCCGGGAGTATATGATCCAGGCGGCGGCGGCCCTGTGCTGCGCGCCGCAGCTGGGCCGCAGCATGGGCGGCAGGCTGTACCCCTATCTGGCAAAGACATGCGGCACCACTCCCGGGGCGGCGGAACGGGCCATCCGCACAGCCATTGAAAGCGCGTGGCTTACGGGAAATCTGGAGGGTATCGGGGCGCTGTTCGGCTTCTCCGTGGATGCGGACAAAGGGAAACCCACCAACGCGGAATGCCTGCTGATGCTGGGGGAGCACGCCCGGCGGGAAATGAACCGATACCTGCTGAACGGAGGCGAAAAGTAAAAGCGCCTCCTTTTTTTGTCACTTCCTTTCCCTTTGCCGCATAGAATAGGCGTGAAACCAGGAAAAGGGAGGATGCGAATATGGGCCGGAACAATAACAATGGGAATTGCAGCTATCAATACACCGTGCGGCGGGGGGACAGCTTTTACCTCATCGCACAGCGGGTGGGGGTGACCCTACGGGACCTGCTGGAGGCGAACCCGGATATTCCTCCCGCCAGGCTGATGGTGGGGGACGTGCTGACGATCCCCTCCTGCCCGGACGCGGAGCGCCCCGCCGGGGAGCAGCCCGGGAACGGCCAGAACGGCGAAACGGGCGGCGAAACGGGCAACGGCACGGGCAATGGGAACGGCTTCGTATGCCCTGCCAACCGCCGGGCGGTAGTGCAGGAGGGGCAGACGGTGAGCGATCTGCAATTGCGCTACAACCTGAGCTATCACACCCTGGAGACCGCCAACGCCGGGATCGACCTGGAGAGCCTGAACGGGGGCGATATCGTTTGCCTGCCCGAGGAGAATATTCCTTGCTGCGTGCCCCGCACCGTCACCTTAGGGGAGAACGATACCCTGGAAACGGCGGCCTTTACATACGGCGTTACCGTAGCGGCCCTGCTGCGGGCTAACCCCTGCCTGGCCCCGGAGGACTTCGTCCCGGGCGCTGCGATCAACTTGCCGGAGTAAACGAAAGCGGGGAGATAATACCATACTTTTAGCCATGCGGCTAAAGCCGCATGGCTAAAAGACTGCATCCCACGCCTCCCCGGTGAGTGGCGCGAGAAAATTTATACGTTGAATTCCAGGTAACGGCGGAAAGTGGTGAAGCCCTCCGCTTCGTAGAAGGAAAGGGCGTCGTTGAAGGCCCAGACATCCAGCTCGATGCGGGGATAGCCCTTTTCCCGGGCGTCGGCTTTGACAAATTCCATCAGGCGCCGGCCCACGCCGCAGCGGCGGAAGCGGTGATCCACGCAGATTTCGGCGATATGGACGAACCGGCGGGCCAGATTATAGGGGGATTCGGGGCGGTCGATATAATCCACCAGCACCATGCCGGCGATCTGCCCGTCCCGTTCTTCCACGGCGGCGTAGCCGTTTTCCGTGTTCAGGTACACATCCACGTGATCCCTGATAACCGGGCCGAAGCCGGGCTTGAAAATGTCCGGGCGGCCCTGGACGTGCAGGTCGTTGACCTCCCGGCGCAGCGCGTTGACGGCGGCTTTATCGCGCATATCGGCAAACCGTACCATTTCTTTTCATTCCTCCTCGGGCCAGGGATAGTAAAGCTCCTCAGCGGGCAAAAACTCCGCCTTGCCGTCGGTGAGGGCGGTGAGCTTGTTTGTCACGTCCGTTACGTTTTCCTGCCGGATCAGCAGCGCGGCCTCCACCGAGGCGGCAAAGCGGGTTTCCTCCAGGAGCACGGGCAGGGATTTGAGGGCATAGCTGACCCGATCCCACAGGGGATAGGGCACATCCAGGAGCAGCCGCCGGGATGCGCTCATCCTGACCACCTGGGCGGCGTTCAGCGCGATGGCGCAGCCCTTCGTATAAGCACGCACCAGGCCGCCTGCCCCCAGCAGCACGCCGCCGAAATACCGCGTCACCACCACGCAGCAGTTGACGACGCCCCGCGCTTTGATGACCTCCATCATGGGCAGCCCCGCCGTGCCCCCGGGCTCCCCGTCGTCGGAATAGCGCATGATGCCGGCGTTTTCCCCGATGACGTAGGCGTAGCAATTGTGGGTGGCGTCCCGGTGCTTTTCCCGGATCCGGCGCAGGAAAGAAAGCGCTTCCTCCTCGGTTTCGCAGGGACAGGCGTAGCCGATGAAGCGGCTTTTATTGACGATGAATTCGTCCTGGGCCGATTGCTTCAGCGTTTTGTAATCACCGGGCATAAGAGAAAAGCGGGGGGAACCGCTTTTTGAAGGCCAAAGAGCGGTTCCCCCCGCACCCCCTTCCGAGAAAGCCGTATGGGGGCTTTGGCCTTGGTTTTGCCGTTGAAGCTTCTATCATCAGGGAGGCGATAGCGGGCGGCTGACAGCCGCCGCTGCGGATAGGAGATATTTGACGGGGAGAGAATGCTTCAAAAGCGGGCTTCCCCCCGGCTGACGCTTACTTCAAAATAACTCTGCAATAATTCTTCTTGCCCTTGCGGAGCAGGATGCCTTCGGCGGGGAACTGATCGGGGGAGAGGGTCAGGTTGATATCGGTCACCTTGCTGTCGTTGAGGAGGACGGCGTTTTGCTGAATCTGCTTGCGGGCGTCGCCGTTGGAGGTGCACAGACCGCAGAGATTGAGGAGGGTGGTGAGGCGGTTATCCTGCTCCATCTGGGCTTTCGTCCACTCAAAGGTGGGCACGTCCGCCGCCGCGCCGCCGGAGAAGAGGGCCGCCGCAGCCTGCTGGGCCTTCTGGGCCTCCTCCTCGCCGTGAACCAACTTGGTGCACTCAAAGGCCAGCACCTTCTTGGCCTCGTTGATGGCGCTGCCCTCCAGGGCGGAGAGGCGCTTTACCTCGTCCATGGGCAGGAAGGTGAGGAGACTCAGGCACTTTTCCACGTCGGAATCGTCCACGTTCCGCCAGTACTGGTAGAAATCGTAGGGGCTGCAAAGATTGGCGTCCAGCCACAGGGCGCCCTTTTCCGTTTTGCCCATCTTCTTGCCTTCGTGGTTCATAAGCAGCTTGAACGTGCAGGCGAAGGCGGCCTCACGCTCCTTCCGGCGGATCAGATCGGCCCCCGCCAGCATGTTGCTCCACTGGTCGTCGCCGCCCATCTGCAGCCGGCAGCCGTAGTTTTTGAACAATTGCAGGAAATCGTAGCTCTGCATGAGCATGTAGTTAAATTCCAGGAAGGTGAGCCCCCGCTCCAGCCGCTGCTTGTAGCATTCGGCGGTGAGCATGCGGTTGACGGAGAACATGGCCCCCACGTCCCTCAGGAAATCCATGTAGCCGAGGGACCGCAGCCAATCGGCGTTGTTGACGATACGGGCCTTGCCATCGCCGAATTCGATGAAGCGCTCCATCTGCTTTTGAATGCAGCTGACGTTGTGGTCGATGGTTTCCACGGTCATCATCTTGCGCATATCCGTTTTGCCGGAGGGATCGCCGATCATGGCGGTGCCGCCGCCCACCAAAGCGAGGGGGATATGCCCTGCCCGCTGCATATGCGCCATGGCGATGATGGGAATGAAGTGACCGAAGTGCAGGGAAGCAGCGGTGGGGTCAAAGCCCACGTAGAAAACGGTAGGCTCCTTCTCCAATTGCTTGTACAGTTCATCCTCAAAGGTGATCTGGGCCAGAAAGCCACGCTCCCGCAGGGTATTGAGCACGTTTTGCATTTTCTTATCCTCCAGTTTTCAGTGAGATATTTATTATTTCAGGTTGGCGGTGAATACGGTGTTCAGCTTTTCCATGCCGGTTTTGATCTGTTCCACCGTGCACATGGAAAAATTCAGGCGGATGGCGTTTTCGTGGCCTCCGGCGGGGTAGAAATAGGTGCCGGGCACGTAGGCCACGCCCTGATCCACGCAGGTTTTGAGAAGCTCCACCGCGTTCATGCCTTCATTCAGCTCCGCGAAAATGAACAGGCCGCCCTCGGGCCGGGTATATCGGGCCACCCCGCCGCACTTGGCAAGCAACCCCAGCATGGTGTTCATCTGCTCCGCGTAGCTTTGGCAGATCCTTTCCACGTGGGGCATCAGCAGCCCCCGGCGCAAATAGGCATCCACGATGGCTTGATTGAGGTTCGCCGTGTGCACGTCGGAGGATTGCTTGCCGATGACGCACTTGCGAAGCAGGGCGGGGCTGGCGCACAGGAAGCCCACCCGCAAGCCGGGGGAGATGACCTTGGAGAAGCTGCCCAGGAAGGCCACCCAGCCCTCCGTATCGAAGGACTTGATGGAGGGCAGCTCCTGCCCCGCGTAGCGCAGGTCCCGGTAAGGGTCGTCCTCCGCCACCACCACGCCGTACCGGGCCGCCAGCTCCGCGATCTTTTTCCGGCGTTCCAGGGACAGGGTGCGGCCCGTGGGGTTCTGGAAGGTGGGGATCACATAGAGCATTTTGGGATGCTCTTTTTTGAATACCTCCTCCAATTGATCCACCCGGATGCCGTCCTCGTCGCTGTCCACGGGCAAAAGCTGCGCCTGATACAGCTTCATGCACTGCATGTTGCCCAGGAACGTGGGGCTTTCCACGGCGATCTTATCGCCGGGATCGATGAGGGCCTTGCAGAGCAGATCCATGGCCTGGGTGGAGCCGGTGACGGGCAGGATCTCATCCGCCTTGCAGTCAAAAGAAAAGCGATCCTTGAGATAGGGCACCAGGCTTTCCCGCAGAGGTGCGTAGCCCTCCGTGGCGCCGTACTGCAGAAGGCTCTTGCCTTTGTCCAGGAGCAATTCTTTTGCCAATTCGGCGCACTGTCGATCCGGCAGGGCGGCGGCGGCGGGGTTGCCTCCGGCGAAGGAGATCATCCCCGGCACAGCCAGAAGCTTAAAGATTTCCCGGATGGCGCTGCCGGAAATGCCGTTGAAGCGGCTTGCGAACGATATGCTTTGAATGTCCATAAAGAGCCTCCTTGTGTGATTGATAGAAAAAACCGCCTCACCCAATGGGGAAGGCGGATCAAAACGCGGTACCACTTCCGTTTCGGCGGCGATCAGGGATCGCTGCCCTCGTTTGCGCTGTAACCGGCGCGCCGGCGATGGCCTACGCGGAAAAACTTTCAGCCATGGGCTCCGGGAGGTAATTCGCCGCCGGGCGACGCCGCTTCCTTTCACCTGCCGGAAGCTCTCTTGAGGCCGTCTCAGCCCGGGCTACTGAAATCCCATCATTGCCAGATAAGCGCATTATAAACAAAGAAAGCGCCGTTGTCAAGGCTGATTTTCCCTTTGAGGCGCTTGAAAGCAAAAAGAAAATATGATAAACTGAAACCAGGGAAAAACGACCTTGCAAGGAGGCCCCATACATGATGAACAAGCGCTATTTGGTGGCCCTGGATCAGGGCACTACCAGCAGCCGGGCGGTGGTATTTACATTGGAGGGCCACATGATCGCCGCGGCGGCCCAGGAATTTCCCCAGCATTATCCCCACCCCGGCTGGGTGGAGCACGACCCGGCGGATATCCTTTCCACCCAGATCGAGGCCCTGCGCTCCGCCGTGCGGAAGGCGGAGATCAATCCGGATGAGATCGCCGCTGTGGGCATCACCAATCAGCGGGAGACGGCCTTCATTTGGGAAAGGGAAACGGGAAAATGCCTGCACAACGCCATCGTATGGCAATGCCGCCGCACGGCCCCCATCATTGAGCAATTGATGGCGGATGGCTGGGGAGACAGGATCAGGGAAAAGACCGGGCTGGTGCCGGACGCCTATTTTTCCGGCAGCAAGATCAAATGGATGCTGGATGAACTAAACCTTCGGGATCGGGCCAGAAAGGGAGAGCTGTGCTTCGGCACGGTGGACAGCTTCCTTGCCTGGCACCTGGTAGAGGGCCATCCCCATGTGACGGACGCCACCAACGCCGGGCGGACGATGCTGTTTAATCTCCACACCCAGGAATGGGATGAAGAGCTGCTGCGGATGCTGGATATCCCCAGGGAGATGCTGCCTAAGGTGGTGGATACCGCCCAGGTGATCGGCAATCTGCGGGAAGATTTATTGGGGGCCAAAATCCCCGTGGCGGCGCTGGTGGGGGATCAGCACGCGGCGCTGTTCGGCCAGGCATGCTTTGAGGAAGGTATGGTGAAAAACACCTACGGCACGGGCTGCTTCATGCTGATGAACGCGGGGGAGAGCTTCCGCCTCAGCCAATGCGGGCTGCTCACCACCATGGCCTGGCGGCTGAACGGCAAGCCCACCTACGCCTTCGAGGGCAGCGTATTCATGGGCGGGGCCACCATTCAATGGCTCAGGGATGAAATGCATATGATTCGCACCGCGGCGGAAAGCGAAGCGGTGGCGGCCCAGGTGGGGGATACGGGCGGGGTGTATCTGGTGCCCGCCTT
>CAJOPV010000127.1 GCA_905236495.1 uncultured Christensenellaceae bacterium | reverse complement strand
GCCGTGGATCAGCATCCAGTTCAGCAGCACGTTGGTAGCCACCCCCGCGGCGGAGCCGTACAGCGGCAGCCGCACCTGCCCCGTGCACCTGAGCAGCGCCGCCATCGCCATGGAAAACACCGTCAGCGGGTAGGAAAAGCCGGCGATCCGAAGGTACGCTGCGCCGATCTCCCGGATGGCCTCCTTATCGGTGTACATGCGCATGACGGTATCCGAAAAGCAGGTCGAAAGCAGGCAGAAGATCAGCCCCACCGTCATCATGCACGTCAGGGTCAGGCCGTAGGAACGGTTGATCCCCTCGTCATCCTTGGCGCCCCAGTATTGCGCGAAAAAGAGCATGCCGCCCCCCACGAAGCCCCAGTAGCAGGAAAACATCAGGGAGGAAAACTGGGCGCACAGGCCCACAGCCCCGACTTTCGTTTGCCCCAGGGAGGCGATCATCATGGTATCCACCATGGACCCGGTGGTCGTCAGCAGATTTTGCAGCGCTACCGGCACGGCGATCACGGCGATCTGCTTCAGAAACCGTCTCCAGGGATACGAGGATTCTTTCATTCCGTTTCTCCTTTGCTGCATTTCCGAAGGAAAGGCCGGCAGGCTGTCTCATTTCACGTCAGGAATTGATCGCGGGAAACAGCCGTTCCGGCTGCTCCTCGAACCGGCAAAGCCGGCCCTGCGGACGGTAGATGAAAGGGCTGCGGCCTTTTCATACGATCCCGGGAACCTATTATAGTGCATTCCGCCGTGAATTGCAAAGAAAGCGGGAAAAAGGAAGCGCACAAATCAGCAAAACGCATTGACAATTCCTCCGATTCCCGGTATATAATAAGAAGCTGCGCGTCAGGCGCGGCAAAAGGAGGAAGCAAGGATGGGCGGTCCCCGTTGATGCTCCTTCATCCGCTGGCATGAAAAAGATGAAGGAGGAAACACTATGCCTGATTTGAAACAGGAGGTGGCCTGTCGGCGCACCTTTGCCATTATCAGCCACCCGGACGCCGGTAAAACCACCCTCACCGAAAAGCTGCTTCTGTACGGCGGGGCCATCCGCCAGGCGGGCAGCGTGAAGGCCCGGCGGGCGGAGCGCCATGCCACGTCCGACTGGATGGAGATTGAAAAGCAGCGCGGCATTTCCGTCACCAGCAGCGCCATGCAGTTTGAATTCGACGGCTACCACATCAACATCCTGGACACCCCGGGCCATCAGGATTTTTCCGAGGATACTTACCGGGTGCTGGTGGCGGCGGACAGCGCCGTCATGCTCATAGACGCCGCCAAGGGCGTGGAGGAGCAGACGGTGAAGCTGTTCAAGGTGTGCCGGATGCGGGGCATCCCCATTTTTACGTTCGTCAACAAAATGGACCGGGCCGCCAAGGACCCCTTCGCCCTCATGGAGGAGATCGAGCAGGTGCTGGGCGTGCGGGCCTGCCCCATCAACTGGCCCATCGGGGTCGATGGGGATTTCCAGGGCGTGTATCACCGGGATGAAAAAACGGTGGAGCTCTATTTCGGCGGGGATCACGGAAAAACCAAGGCGGGCAAGACCGTCATTTCCGTGGACGATCCCGCCTTTGAAGGGGCGCTGGACAAGCATTACCGCAATCGCCTGGCGGAGGAGATCGAGCTGCTGGACGAGGCGGGGGACGCCTTCGACCTGGACGCTGTGCGCAAAGGGGAGCTGACCCCCATGTTCTTTGGCAGCGCCGTTACCAATTTCGGCGTGGAGCCCTTCCTTTACCGCTTCCTGCGCTATACCGAGCGGCCCCTGCCCCGGGAAAGCGATCAGGGCATGATTCAGCCCGAGGATGAGGATTTCTCCGGCTTCATTTTCAAGATCCAGGCCAACATGAACCCCGCCCATCGGGATCGGCTGGCCTTCCTCCGGGTCGTCAGCGGCGTGTTCCACAAGGGCATGACGGTGTGGCATTCCGGCACCAATAAGGAAATGCAGGTGAAGCAGCCCCAGCAGTTCATGGCGGACGAACGGGAGGGCATCGAGGACGCTTACCCCGGCGACATCATCGGCCTGTTCGATCCCGGGGTCTATCGCCTGGGGGACACCCTGTGCACCGGCAGAAAGATCAAGTTTGAAAAGATCCCCGTTTTCGCCCCGGAGCGCTTTTCCCGGGTGCGGCCCCTGGATTCCATGAAGCGCAAGCAGTTCGTCAAGGGCATCAACCAGCTTTCCGAGGAAGGCGCCATCCAGACCTTCCGGCGCAACGAAACGGGGCTGGAGGAATTTATCGTGGGCGTGGTGGGCGAATTGCAGTTCGACGTGCTCACCTACCGCCTCAAGAGCGAGTACGGCGTTGATTTGGTGATGGATCGGCTGGGCTATCGCTTCGTTCGCTGGATCACGGAAAGCCCCGTTCCCGCCGACGCGCTGCAGCTGACCTCCACCTCCGCCCGGGGCTTTGACGGCAGCGGCAACCCCGTCCTGTTCTTTGAAAACGATTGGAGCATCCGCCTGGCCCTGGAGAAGAACAAGGGATTAACGCTTGCAGAAATTGCGCCCAGGGTGACGGAGAAATAGTGATAAGCGGGGGAGAGGCTCTTTGGAGCTCAAAGAACGCCTCCCCCGCACCCCCTCCAAGAAGGGCGCCTTGGGGGGATGGGGAAAGGAATTCGTATGAAAAAAATATGCGCATGGTTATTGATCCTTTTTTTGATTCCCCTTTCCGGCTGTGCCGCCGCGGATGGGGAGATCACCGTCATGGCGACGTTTTACCCGGTGTATGTGCTGGCGGAAAACGTGCTGTACGGCGTGCCCGGCGTGCGGCTGCAATCCATGACCCCGCCCACCGCCGGCTGCCTGCATGATTATCAATTGCTCACCAGCGATATGCGGGCCCTGGCTTCGGCAAAGGCGCTGCTGTGCAACGGGGCGGGGATGGAAAGCTTCCTTGGCGACGTGGTCGCCCAGTATCCCGATCTTGTGCTGGTGGATTGCTCCCAGGGCGTGACGCTTTTGAAGGACCAGGAGGAGGACGGGCACGGAGAGTATAACCCCCACATCTGGCTGGCGGCAAAAAACGCCGCCCGGATGGCGGAAAACATCCGATCCGCCATGGCGGCGCTGCTGCCGGAAGCGGCGGATCAGATCAACGAAAACGCCGCCGCCTATACCCGGCGCCTGCTGGCCCTGGATGCGGAGCTTCAGGAATCCATCGACTGCCTGCCCCGTAAAACCATCGTCACCTTCCACGAGGCGTTTCCCTATTTCGCCCAGGCTTACGGCCTGGAGGTGGCGGCGGTAGTGGCCCTGGAGCCGGACGAGCCCATCTCGCCCCGGATGCTGGCCCAGGTGGTGGCGAAGGTGAAGGCCGCGGGCAGCCCACCCCTCTTTGCCGAGCCCCAGTATGAAAACGCCGCCCTCCAGGCCGTGGCCCAGGAGACCGGCGCTCCCGTCTATGAATTGGACCCCCTGGTGACGGGGGACGGCGCCCTCACCGCCTATGAGGATACCATGCGGAAAAACCTCCGAGTATTGCAGGAAGCGCTGGGAGATACCAAAATAAACCAGTAACGGGCTTTTGCATCCTGGCTGCTCCTCGGACCGGGAGACCCGGCCCTGCGGATGAAAGTCGAAAGGGCTCTTTCGAGCTATCCCGGGGTTTATGGATGGTCTGAGAGGCCTTTGAGGCCTCTTTTTCTTTTTATCGGAAATACCTGCTGGTGGGCTTGAAGGCCCGCACCCTGATGCGCTTGCGGATGAAGGCGATCAGCAGCTTCACCACCCGGATGAACAGATATACGGCGGCGGCGGGGAGCAGCAGATACAGCACCACGATCTCCACCGTGATCCGGGGGAAGGGATTGGGGTCCTCCATGGCGGCGGCGATGATCTCCTCCGCCGTGGGGGCGATCTGCTCCCGGGCGGCGATGGAGCGGCCCGCCAGCAGCTCATATACCACAGGGTTTCCGTATTCGGGGTAATAGGTCAGCGTGCCCATGACCTCGCCCTCCGTGATGGGGGCGCGCAGATCCCGGGTAAAATCGGTAACGGTCAGGCTGGTGAAATTCTGCACCCAGTAATCGACCTGCTGCCGGGTGGTGACGATCAGGTCGCTGGCGTCGGTGGATACCATCCGCAGCTTCAATTGCAGCCGGCCTACCTGGGGGTCCTCCAGATCAAAATTCCGCACATCCACCACCCGGGGGTTCATCTCGTATATTTCCCGGATGCTGGTGCTCAGGTACTGGGAAAAGCCGTAGTCCATCAGGCGGATGGTATCGGTGTAGCGGGCCTCGTCGGAGGTGGAGCCGAACACCACGGAAATCAGGCTGACCCCATCCTTGGTGGCGCTGCCTACCAGACAGTTGCCCGCCGCCGAGGTGGTGCCCGTTTTGATGCCGGTGGCGTATTCGTAATACCGCTTTTCCTTGCCCTCCGTTTTGGCGACGAAGTTGTTGCCGTTTTTGATGGTGCGGGCCCGGTAAATATTATCCTTGGGCAGTACGTATTCCGAGGCCAGGGCGATTTGCTTGAAGGTCTCGTTCTGCATGGCGATGCGGGAAAGGATCGCCATATCCCGGGCGGTGGTGAAGTGGTTTTCGTCGTGAAGGCCGTTGGCGTTCATAAATTGGGTGCCCGTGCAGCCCAGGGAATAGGCCGCCTGGTTCATCATAACGACGAAATTCCATGCGCTGCCGCCCAGCCCCTCGGCGATGGCGGTGGCGGCGTCGTTGCCGGAGGGGAGCATAGCGGCGTAGCACAGATCGATCAGCTTCACCTGCTCTCCCGCCGCCAGCTTGGCGGAGGATTCGTCCGGCGCCAGGTTCACCGCGTTTTCGCTGACGGTGATTTTTTGCTCCGGGTCCCCCATGGTGAGGGCCAGCCATACGGTCAGTATCTTGGTGGTGGAGGCGGGGTACATCCGTTGGTCGGCGTTCTTTTCAAAGATCACCTTGCCGCTGTCCGCCTCGATCAGGATGGCTGAGGCGGCGGAAAGATGCCCCTCCGCCAGCAGCTCGGGATACAGCGGGTCGTAATCGTCCGCCAGGGCAGGGGCGGCAAAAACGGGCAGGCAAAGAAGGACCGCCAGCAGCAGCCCCGCGAATCGCCGTGCCTTCAGCTTCATGCCCCGTCCTCCCGTAAAAAAATCACTCTTTATTTATACCATAACGCTCGGCGTGCGCCCATTCGGGGCCCGCCGAGACGGAGAATTGGCCTTAGGCCAATTTCCTCGTTATTATACCAT